>JAUVLS010000056.1 GCA_030600625.1 Bacteroidales bacterium | reverse complement strand
TTACTAAACCTGATCTTTATCTTTTTTAAGCAAAAACTTTTTTAGTACTTTTGAAATCAAATTTATTTAATAAGATCAAATTTAGGTTGTGATGAGTGTTTCTGAAAATATAAAACAATTTCTTGCCAGTGAGATTCCTGCAAATGTTAAATTGATTGCTGTTTCTAAAACAAAACCAGTTGAAACAATTCTGGAAGCTTATAAGTCCGGTCATAAAATTTATGGCGAAAATAAAGTTCAGGACTTAGTCGATAAATATAATGAATTACCAAAAGATATTGAATGGCACATGATTGGCCATATGCAAAGCAATAAGGTAAAATATGTAGCTCCGTTTGTTTCATTAATTCATGGGGTTGATAGTTTTAAATTGTTAAAAGTAATTAATAAAGAAGGAGAGAAGAATAACAGAAAAATTGATTGCCTGCTTCAATTTCATATTGCAAAAGAAGAAACTAAGTTCGGACTGGATTTTAATGAAGCAACAGAGTTTTTGAAATCAGACGAATTTAAAAACCTGAATCATATAAATATTTGTGGTGTAATGGGAATGGCAACTTTTACTGAAAATGAAAATACGATTCGACCTGAGTTTAAAGAATTAGTTCATATATTTAATCAATTAAAAAATATTTATTTTTCCCAAAATGATGATTTTAAGGAAATATCAATGGGAATGTCTGCTGATTATAAAATTGCAATAGAAGAAGGAGCAACAATGGTACGAATTGGTAGTTTACTATTTGGTGCACGAAATTATTAAAAATAAATAATCTAAATAAACATAATTATGAGTCAATTAGAAACCACTTACCTGGGATTAAAACTAAGAAATCCTGTAATAGTAGGAAGTTCAGGACTAACAAGTTCAATTGATAAGATTAAAAAAATTGAAGAAAAAGGTGCTGGTGCAATTGTTTTAAAATCGATCTTCGAAGAACAAATTAAGTTTGAGGCCGGTAAAATGGCTAATGGATCTGATTCTCCTGAAGCATGGGATTATGTGAATTATTATGTTAAAAATAATACTGTTCAACAATATTTAGATCTTATAAAAAAAGCAAAACAAGAAGTTAAAATTCCTGTGATTGCAAGTATTAACTGTGTTTCTTCAAAAGAATGGACTGGTTTTGCAAAAAGTATTGAAGAAGCCGGTGCTGATGCGATTGAAATTAATGTTTTTGTTTTACCAAACGATAGAAATGCAACGGCAGAAAAGTATGAAAATATTTATTTTGAATTAGCAGAGAAATTGAAAAGTACCTTAAAAATTCCATTCGCATTTAAATTGGGATCACATTTTTCTAACCTGGTTGGATTTATCCAAAAATTAAATGTTCCCGGAGTAGTCCTGTTTAATCGCTTTTATGCTCCTGATATTGATATTGATAATATGGAACTTATTGCAGCTGAAATATTTAGCTCGCCTGCTGATATTCGTAATTCGTTGCGATGGGTAGGTATTATTTCTTCAAAAATTTCTGATTTGGATATTGCAGCATCGACAGGAGTTCATGATGGGAAAGCTGTAATTAAACAGATTCTTGCAGGTGCAAATGCAGTTCAGGTTTGTTCTACTTTATACAAAAATGGTATCGATCATTTAGAAAGTATTATTAAGGAAATTGAAGAGTGGATGGATAAGCATGGATACAATAATATTGATGAGTTTAGAGGGAAAATGAGCTATGCTAAAATCGATGATCCTTTAATATATGAGCGATCTCAATTTATGAAGTATTTTTCCAGTGCACAATAATTAACTAAGTTGTTAAATGGTTTCATATCTCAGTATATTTGATGGTTTTCAATTTTAAATCGCAAGTAGCTATTCATAAAGTGAGAATATTGTTAAATGGTTATATTGTTAAACCTGACTGCCGTCAGGCAAGTTTGTTATAATACAACAATGCAACAATTTAACAACTTAGCGAAGCGATTTCTTGAACAAAGTGAAAAATAGAACAATATAACTGTAAATTAAAAGTATGTTTGCGAACGGCTTTAACCCTCAACGAAGTTAATGTTTTTTTGAACATGCCATTTTGCTGAGTTCAGAAATTATTCAGCGGGATTTTCTTTCATGTTTTCAATAACATTTATTAGTTCGAAATATAATGGTTTTTTATCATCTCTTATATCTTCAACTGAATTCTCTAATCGCAACAAACAAATATCTGCTAGCTGGATATCGATATTTTCAAAATTATCAATTACCGTAAATGCATCAAATGCAAGTTGAAAATCATACTGAATAAAAATATCAGTAAAAACTTCAATATATTTATTGAAATCTAAACTGTTTTTCCAACAGGAAGAAACCAGAATTGATACTATATCTTTATAATCAGGATTTTCTATTGCTTTGATAATTGGAGGTATACAATACTGTTCTCTGAGGTTATCAAGGATTTCTATTATTTTATCACGTAAAATAGTGTCCGATGTCGTACGCAATAACTCAATCACTTCAATTATAATATCTTTGTTACCATTTTCGGATATATATTTTAAAGTATCTAATATAATAGAAGTTTTTTTCGACCTGAGATTTTTTATAATTTCTTTATTATTCATGATTTATGAATCTTAAATTTGTATAAAACCCAATTGCTTTATGAAACAAAATTAGAACAATTCCTCTTATATATTGGTTATTCAGATTATATTTTCCTATATTAGTTCAGAAAAATACCTTGTATTTTAAAACAAAACCTGCCTGCCGTCAGGCAGGCTTAGAAATCTAACGTACAAAACCATGTGTTTTCTTGAATTACCGTGAGATGTAAATTTTGTTTTTTAAAAAAAAGTATTATTTTTACTACAAATTGTTTTAAATTGGTAACAATTAATAAGCAGCAAATTATGAATATAAAATTATTACATCGTAAGGCGCTATATTTATCGGTAGTGATTGTATCTATTGCACTGATAACAGGATGTGGCTCTGGTAAAGACAAAGCGAATGATTCTGACGATCTTGTAACCATCGATTCTCTTGAAATAGATGAGCAATTAATACAGGATGTTAAAGCTGTAAAAGAGATTTTTTATTCATTGCCATCACCACTGGAGACAGCAATGATATTAAAGCAGGCCGGAGCGAAATACAACGAAGAGTTACTTAATTCTATAGATAATACTTCCAGATATGTTACCAATAAAAGTATGGCTTTAAATCTTGGTATATATACTACAGATTTAAGTTATGCAAGTTTGTTTGATCAGACTCAAGCTACTATTAATTATATGAATGCCTCTAAAAAGATGGCTGAAGGATTAGGTATACTGAATGCTATTGATGAGGATGTACTCGAAAGATTAGAAGCAAATATTAATAACCGGGAAGTTATTATGGATATCATTTCAGAAACAATTATGAATTCAAGTTCATTTCTTGAAGAAAATGATAGACAGGCAATGTCAACAATTATTTTAGTTGGCGGATGGGTTGAAGGATTATATATTGCGACAAATTTAGTTGAGGATGATGTTGATTTCAATAATAATGAGTTGGTAAATCGTATTATAGATCAAAAACTTACTTTAGGTACAGTACTTAGCTTATTAGATGACAATTCTGATAACGCAGATGTTCAAAATGTAATGACCAATGTAAACGAATTGAAAGCCATTTTTGATAAAATAGAAATTACAACTTCAAAAATTGAGCCTGTTACTGATGAAGAAACTAATGTAACAACTCTAAAGTCAGAGACTACTATATCCATGAGTCCTGCTACTTATAATGAATTAAAAGAGAAAGTTAATGTAATACGAAGTAATTATATATTATAAAAATATCCTCTGTTATGAAAAAAATATACCAGATATTAATTGTACTAACAGTATTGGCTTTAATACCTTTTCATGGTAAAACACAATGTAAGAGTTTTGCTAAAAAGGTTTGTAAATTAGAGTTAACTCCATATATACATGATGGTAACTTTAATGCTGCTATTTTAACGGAAGGTGAAGATGCTGAGTTATATAAGACATTTTATTCAGGCCAAAATTACAGGATTTATATATGTGGTTCTGCCGCACTACCTGATATTGAATTTCAAGTACTTGATGTAAACAGAAATGTTTTATATGATAACAGAAAAAGTAATTATTCCAGAATATGGGACTTTAAACTTGAATCGAGTCAGCAACTTATAATTTCATTAAGAGTAAGGAATAATGAAGAAGAGGCGGACGAGTTGATTAGTGGTTGTGTAGCAATTATGTTTGGTATAAAGGAAGAAGCTGATTAAATAATTATATAATAATATATGAAAGCCTGTGATTATCACAGGCTTTTTTTGTTGTGTTTTCTGTTCGTTTCTATTTTTAATTTTTCTTTTAAATATTTCCCGGTATAAGATACTTCACATTTAATTATCTCTTCGGGAGTGCCTTCAAATACAATATTTCCACCGTCTTTTCCACCTTCAGGTCCTAAATCAATTATCCAGTCAGCCGATTTTATAATTTCAAGGTTATGCTCAATTATTAATATTGAATTCCCTCTTGATATTAAGGCATTAAAAGCTTCAAGAAGTTTTTTAATATCATGGAAATGCAAGCCTGTAGTAGGTTCATCAAAAATAAACAATGTTGATTGCTTAGATTTTTCTTTACTTAGAAATGAAGCTAGTTTAACTCTTTGACTTTCACCTCCACTTAAAGTACTTGAAGATTGTCCCAATTTTATATAACCTAAACCTACTTCGGCAAGAGGAGAGAGTTTATCAACTATTTTATTTTCTGTAGAACCCGTTCCTTCATTAAAAAACTCGATTGCTTCGTTCACAGTCATTTCTAAAATGTTAAAAATATTTTTATCACGGTATTTAACATCCAATATTTCTTCTTTGAATCTTTTTCCATGGCAGTGATCGCAAATTAGAGTAACATCAGCCATAAATTGCATCTCAACCTTAATTATACCCTCTCCCTGGCACTCTTCACACCGACCACCGTCAATATTAAATGAATAATGCGAAGCTTTGTAATTATTTATTTTTGATAATTGTTGATTAGCATATAGCTTCCTTATTTCATCGTATGCTTTTAAGTAAGTAACTGGATTTGAGCGAGATGATTTTCCTATAGGATTTTGATCAACAAATTCAATACTATCAAGATATTTGATATCACCCTTTAATTCGTCAAATTTTCCGGTTTTTTCTCCTGTTCCTAATAAAATCTTGCTTAGTGCCGGAGATAATATATTTCTTACAAGTGATGATTTCCCGGAACCACTTACTCCGGTTATAACAGTTAACGTATTTAAAGGAAATTTAACATCAATATTTTTTAAATTATTTTCTCTTGCTCCGGTTAATTCTATGTAATTATTCCATTTTCTTCGTTGTTTCGGAGTGCTAATAAATTCCTTTCCCGTAAGATATTTTGCAGTTAAACTATTCTCATCTTTAATAATTTGATCTCTATTTCCCTGAAATATTATGTTGCCACCTAATCTGCCGGCAAAAGGTCCTATGTCAATTATTTCATCAGCAGATTTAATAATATCTTCATCGTGTTCAACTACTATAACAGTATTTCCTATTTTTTGAAGTTCTTTCAGAACTTTTATCAATCTGTTATTATCTTTTGAATGTAAACCAATACTTGGTTCATCAAGAATGTAAAGCGATCCTACGAGGCTACTACCAAGCGATGTTGCTAAATTTATTCGTTGAGATTCACCTCCTGAAAGAGTTGATGATAAACGATTTAATGTTAAATACCCCAAACCAACATTCATTAAAAAATCTAATCGACTATTAATTTCAATTAAGATTCGTTTAGAGACATCTCTTTCATAATTGTTTAATTTAAGCTCCCTGAAAAATACTTGTAACTCGTCAATTGGCAATAACACTAAATCCTGTAAAGATTTATTTCCAACTTTGACATAGGAAGCTTCTTTTTTAAGACGGGTTCCCCTGCAGTCAGGGCAGGTTGTTTTACCGCGATATCTTGATAACATTACCCGATACTGAATTTTATATTTCTGTTCTTCTAAATGTTCAAAGAAAACATTTAACCCTCCAAAATACTTATTGCCGATCCATAGTAACTGTTTTTGATCTTCGGTTAAATCAAAATATGGTTTGTGTATTGGGAAATTAAATTTTTCGGCATTATAAATAAGCTTGTTTTTCCATTCCTGCATTTTTTCACCTCGCCAACATGCAATTGCTTCCTCATAAATAGATAAGCCTTTATTGGGAATTACCAAATCTTCATCAATTCCAATAATTTTACCGTAACCTTCACACTTGGGGCAGGCACCAACAGGATTGTTAAAACTAAAAGTGTGAACCGTAGGTTCTTCAAATTCAATTCCATCAGCTTCAAATTTATTTGAAAAAGTTTCTGAAGAATTTTTATCACCGAATGCCTTAATAATACAGTACCCTTTGCCCTCGGAGAATGCAATTTGAACAGAATCTGCAAATCGACTAAGAGAATCTTCATTAGTTTGAACACTAATTCTATCAACAACAATGTTTATTGGTTTTTTTTTATTAACAGAACTTGTACTCTCCAGGATATCAGTGATTTTATAAATTTCAAAATTTTGTTCTATTCTCGATATTCCTTCATTTTGCAACATTTTCAGGTAATCGTCAAATGATTTACCATTTTGAATTTGAAACGATGCAAGGATAAGAAGTTTTGTATTTTCTTTAAAACTAGTTATATGATCTACAACGTCTGTTATTGAGTGTCGTTGTACTAATTGTTTGGAAATGGGTGAATACGTTTTTCCAATTCGGGCAAACAAAAGTTTAAGATAATCATATACTTCAGTTGAGGTTCCAACTGTTGATCTTGGATTTCTTGTATTAACTTTTTGTTCAATAGCAATTGCAGGTGGAATTCCATGTATAAATTCAACATCAGGTTTATTAATTTTACCTAAAAATTGCCTTGCATAAGAAGATAAACTTTCGACATATCTCCTCTGGCCTTCGGCATAAATTGTGTCGAACGCTAAAGATGATTTGCCGGAGCCGGAAACTCCAGTGATAACAATGAATTTGTCACGAGATATATCAATATCGATATTCTTTAAATTATGAACTTTTGCGCCTTTTATTTGGATATATTGTTCTTTGTTTGGCATAAATATTGAAAGTAATACTCCTAAATAATGTTAACAAATCTTAAATGATTTTGAAATAAAAAGATTTTTTGTTTAAATTGCACTAAATTACTTAATTAATTTCTAACCCAAAACTCGGAGGATTGTTTATCGATTAAACTTCTACTTTTTTTTATTACTTAAAAAAGGAGGTTGTTTTGAAAAAATCAAAACTTACCGATCATGAACTTGTAAAAAGGTTTATTGATGGTGAACAATCGAGTTTCGAAATCCTGATTAGTCGTCACAAAGATAAGGTATATACTTATATCTTATTAATGATTAAAAACGAGCATTTAGCTCATGACATTTTCCAGGAAACATTTATTAAAGTTGTTAAATCGTTGCATGCAGGTAAATATCAAGAGAATGGCAAATTTGTTTCCTGGGTTATTCGTATAGCGCATAATCTGATTATTGATCATTTCAGGAAAGAAAAGCAGATGAAAATCTGTTCCAATGATGAATATGAAACCGATATTTTTAATTCTCCAAAATTTTCCGATAAAACAGTCGAAGATGATATTATTCATGATCAAATTATGTCGGATGTTCGCCAATTAGTAGATTTTTTACCTGATGAACAAAAAGAAGT
>JAUVLS010000269.1 GCA_030600625.1 Bacteroidales bacterium | reverse complement strand
TTAATTGTTTCGAAAAATTTTGAATATAATAATAATTCAATCCTAAGTATCCTATCATTAAAATAATATTAAACGAATTAAGGCGCATTTGGAGTATGCGCTTTTTAAATAGAAAAACACTTATAAATGATATTAAAACTATAATTATCAATAAAATAATTCGTGGAATAGTTAATAAGTATAATCCATCCTCATTTTCAATCGTAAGTCCATTAAACCTAAATACAAATAACTGCCCATCAGCTCCAAGAAGTTCTGCAATAGGGTGAAAAAAAATTGATCCTAATAAAAACGTAGCAACTAATAAATATATCGATTGAATTCTCTGAATCATAACACTTTAAATAATAATAAATTTTAAACTCTAGTTAATTTTTCACAAAATTAGAGCTTTTTAATTACTAAACAACTGAAAACTTTTATTTTATACTGACAAAGTTTAGATTAATGAATTTAAGATTTAAAATTTGGAAGTTTTAGTAATTTATTAATGAATGGAATGTTGTAATAATGGAAATATGGAAACCCTGGATTTAATAAAATACTTTGAACCCAAGAATAACTAACCTAATAAAACACAACATTAGAAAATAAATGGCTCTTTTTTATTCTACAAACATACGAGATCGCGTCGCTTAGTTCCAGTATTCCATAAGTCCATCCTTCCATCATAAAAAATAAATACTGAACTCAATTATTAAATTACAAAACCCGTTTTAAAGCAATATTTCATTCATAGGTTTTCTAAACCGTTTTTTAGATTCTCGTTCTTGCAAATCATCCGGAAATAATTCAATATCACCCTTATAACCAATTGCTATAACAGCTATAGGCTCATATTCTTCGCTAAGTTCAAAAAACTCTCTGGCTTTGTCTTTGCTATATCCACCCATCTGATGTACAAATAAACCCAAGGATGTAGCTTGTGCCAGCAAATTACCGACAGCCATTCCTGTGTCATACTGTGCAAAATGATTAGGTTTTCCGGTTACTGTAGAGTTTTTTAAAACCACACTTAAAACCAAAACCGGAACATATTTAGCCCAATACTGATTTGCTTCAACTAGACAATCAAAAAGCTTTTGATAGTTCTCATCTTTGTTCTTCACTCCTACTACAAATCTCCAGGGTTGCTCATTAAAAGCTGATGGCGCCCAACGTGCAGCCTCAAATAATGTAGCCAGTTTTTCATTTTCTATTTGTTTCGGCGAAAAAATTACTGAACTATACCTATCACGAATTACTTGATGTATATTTATCATTTGTGTTCATTTTTAATTTTACAATACAAACACCAAGTTAACAAAAGTGTTCAACATTTAAAAGTCCAATTACTTTTCGCAAATAAAATATGTTATATAATATCAAGTATTTACATAAAATCTTCATTTAAGGTTTGATAATCAGGAAAGGATTTCTTAGAATTGTAGGCTGAAGGAAAAAAGAATTATAAATATATAACATATTAAAAATTAAGATTATGACAAAAATGACAAGTCAGGATTACATCAACAGAGAAGATAAATATGGAGCTCATAATTATCATCCACTACCTGTTGTATTAGAAAAAGGAGAAGGCGTTTATGTTTGGGATACAGATGGAAAGCAATATTATGATTTTTTGTCTGCATATTCTGCAGTTAACCAAGGGCATTGCCATCCTAAAATTGTAAACGCAATGACCGAACAGGCTAAAAAACTTACTTTAACTTCCAGGGCTTTTTATAATAGTGTTTTAGGTGAATATGAAGAATATATAACTAAATATTTTGGTTTTGATAAGGTATTACCAATGAATACTGGTGCTGAAGCAGATGAAACTGCTATCAAACTTGCTCGTAAATGGGGCTACAAAATAAAAGGCATTCCTCAAAATCAGGCAAAAATAGTTGTTTGTAATGAAAACTTTCACGGCAGAACCATTACCATTATTTCAATGTCCACTGATCCTGATGCATATGGTGATTATGGACCATATACTCCGGGTTTTGTAAAAATTCCTTATAATGATTTTGAAGCTTTGGAAAAAGAATTACAAGATCCAAACGTTGCTGCTTTTCTTGTTGAACCTATTCAGGGAGAAGCGGGTGTTTATGTTCCGGAAGATGGTTATTTAAAAAAATCATATGATCTTTGTAAAAAACACAATGTTCTTTTTATTGCTGATGAGGTACAAACTGGTATTGCACGTACTGGTAAAATGTTAGCCTGCGATCACGAAGGTGTTAAACCGGACATTTTAATTCTGGGTAAAGCTATTTCAGGTGGTGTATTCCCTGTTTCTGTGGTTTTAGCGAATGACGATATTATGCTTACTATTAAGCCGGGTGAACATGGTTCTACTTTTGGTGGCAACCCAATTGCCGGAAAAGTTGCTATGGCTGCTTTAGATGTAATTAAAGAAGAAAAATTAGAAGAAAACGCAGAACGTTTAGGAAAGATATTCCGTGATGAATTCAATAGCATTGATTCTGAAATGATTGAATTAGTTCGTGGTAAAGGTTTATTAAATGCAGTTGTTATTAAAAATAAAGAAGGTAAAACTGCATGGGATGTTTGTGTCGCTATGGCCGAAAATGGAGTTTTAGCTAAACCAACTCATGGTAACATTATCCGTTTTGCACCACCATTGGTAATTACAGAAGATCAATTACGTGATGCTATGAATAAGATTAAAGAAGTATTTAAAAAATTCGAATAATTTTATCGATAAGCATTAAACTTTTTATAATTAAAGCTGTCTCAATCAATATAATTGAGCAGCTTTTTTTATATTCGCCACTCAAAATAAAATTTATTAATTAAATCTATTATAAAATGAAATTTGTATTAACATTAAAATTTGCTTTAATAGCAATTATTGGTATGACATTAACAACTGCTTGTAATCAACAAAAAGTTGATGAAAAAATTACATTAGATGTAAGTTCAATTGATACTTTAGTAGATCC
>JAUVLS010000160.1 GCA_030600625.1 Bacteroidales bacterium | reverse complement strand
CTGCACGACATAAACGGATTTATGAGCATAGTCAGGATTCTGTTTTGCCTGTTTTCAATTGTTCGTGTTGCCATTATTGCAGGAACATTACAACCAAATCCCATAATAAGTGGAATAAATGATTTTCCATGCAAGCCGATTTTATGCATTAAACGGTCCATAATAAATGCCGCTCGTGCCATATAACCTGTATCCTCCATTAAGGATATAAAAAAGAACAAGATTAAAATATTTGGAAGAAAAATTATGACACCACCAACACCTCCAATAACGCCGTTTATCAGCAAATCTTTTAAAGGGCCGTCTGCCATTATTTTACTTATTGATTCACCTAAAAGATTTACAAAGTAATCAATCCACTCCATAGGATATTGACCCAATGTAAAGGTTGACTGAAACATAAACCACAAAAAGAAAATAAAAAAAGGAAATCCCATGTATTTATGAGTTAGGAATCGATCTATCTTTTCGGTCTTTTTTCTTCTTGTATTAATATTGCCTTTATATGTTTCTTTTAATGCGCCTGCTATAAATCCATATTTAGCATCTGTAATTATGGTTTCACTATCTTCGGTAATTAAAGATTCGAGTTTTTTAATTTCTTTTTCGGTGATTTCTTTTATGGTTTCGTAATTACCCCATTTCGATAAAGTGAAATTTGCCGATGCATCTTTTTCTAAAAGTTTAATGGCATAAAAACGTGAGGAAACAATATCGGTTAGCTTCTTGTTTTCCCAAATTTCGTCTTGAATATTTCGAATCGATTTTTCAACATCTTTCCCATAGTTAATATGTATGTGCCGAACGGTAGGGTCTTTATCCTCATACACCTCAATCGCTTTTTTAAATAGATCATTTATTCCAAACCCTTTTGAACCAATAGTTGGGATAATTGGTATACCAATCATTTTACCTAAAGATTCAAAATCAAATTCATCTCCTTTTTTTCTTAACTCATCATACATGTTTAAAGCAATAATAACTTTAATATCCATGTCGATTAACTGAGTTGTTAAATAAAAATTCCGTTCTAAATTGGAGGCATCAACAACATTAATAACAACATCGGGCATTTCGCCGAAAATGTATTTTCTAACAAGTAATTCTTCAGGCGAATAAGTAGAAAGCGAATAAGTTCCGGGAAGATCAGTAATGTTTAAAGTATAATCATGAACTTTACACTGTGCACTTTTTGAATCAACGGTTACTCCGCTATAATTCCCAACATGTTCTTTGGAGCGAGAGGCAAAATTAAAAAGAGAAGTTTTTCCGGAATTTGGATTTCCAACTAATGCAACTTGAATTTCTTTTCCTTTTTTCCTTGCTGAAGTTTTTAATATTTCTTCTGATATAACACCATTATATTTGTTTATTTCAAGTTGTTTTGCTTCTTCTTTAGTAATAACTTCAATGAGCGAAGCTTCACTTCTGCGTAGTGATACTTCATATCCCATAATGCTATATTCAACAGGATCTTTTAAAGGAGCATTTTTAATAACGATAATTTTCTTGCCTTTTACAAAACCCATCTCGGTAATACGTTTACGAAAGGCACCACGACCACGTACTTTAGTTATATAACCAACTTCGTTATCTTTTAATTGAGATAATTTCATCTTGTTTAATTTCCTGCTCTCCGATTATGAAATTTTGCACAAAAGTAGTTTTATTAATATGATCCTGCAATACCATGTATCGGGTATTTTTTTAACATCAAACGAATAGCTTTTGTTTAAAAATATCTCTATAATAATTTATAATGTTTTAAGTTTGTTGTTAATTAATAATGATGGAACAAGATAACATATACGAAAGTTTGAAAGAATTATTAGCTAAATCAGCTGGAAAATATAGTATTCTTGAAGAACAAATTGATGTAGAGCTACAAGTTGAATTCTTTGAATTAGTAAATAAGCATTTAAAAAATAAAAGAAATTCTGAAGATATTCTTTCCGATGAAGATAAACTTTATAATACGGATATTGCAGACGATAAAAAGAAAATAATTCTGGTTGAGTTATCTAATGATGAAAATGTTGAAGCTTATAGAATAATAGAACGGTTTATGAAAGCTGATATTAAAAAATTAAAATCCTGGAGCATTTTAGCTCTTCAGCATGCAAGAATAAATCTGGAAACTCATTTATTAGACGAACAGCAGGTTTTTATCTCAACAGGTTTAGGAGGGAAAGGTGAGAAACTCAGGTATTTTATTTCCGGTAAACTAAAGCTTGGCGATGTTTTTTCTGAAACTCAAAAGAAGATTATTAAATCAGAGTTTGAATTTACTTTTAAGGAGTTAAATTCAGAAATTGAGAAAATAGATTTTATAAATGAGTATTTTACTTTATTTGCATTAATTCCGATTGATGTTTCAATAAGTGAAGTAGTTTTAAAAGCAATTAAGGAATGTAATAACTATGGTGATTTTCTTTATCAGAAATACCTGGTAACAAATGTTAAGGTGTTAAATATTAAAGATATAATATGGTATTTTAAGAAAAAGGGAATCTGACTAATTAAAAATTTAAATATAGAATTTAGATGAAAAATTATGTAAATATCGCTTTACAAGTATTACCTAAATCGAAAACAAAAGAAGCGTACGATTTAGTAGATGATGCAATTAATGTAATTGCACAATCTGGATTGAAATACCAGGTTTGTCCATTCGAAACAGCAATTGAAGGACCTTATGATGAGATTATGAAACTGGTTGAGAAAGTTCAGGAAACCTGTTTTAATGAAGGAGCAGAAGAGTTATTAGTTTATATTAAAATACAAAACAGGAAAGATAGCAAAGTTACTATCGAAGAAAAAATGAGAAAATATTATTAGTGCTTTTAGCAAAATGAAAAAAGCTGACTTTAAAGCCAGCTATTATTTTTATTCCTTTTTGTCACCCAAGTCATCGAATTCTACGTCTGAAGAATACCCTTCTGCTTTTGTAGTTTCTAATTCAGAAGCAACTTCCTCAGAAATTATTTCTTCAGAAGCTTCAGTTGTAGCTTCAGTTACAGCTTCGACAACTTCAACAGTTTCAACAGTTTCAACAGTTTCAACAGTTTCAACAGTTTCGAATGGTTCCGGTTCAGGAGCATTTTCCTTGATAAAGTCAATTACTTCTTGTAAATTTTCTGTGAACTTGTCAAAATCTTCTTTATACAAGAAAACCTTGTGTTTTTCAAAATAATGTCTTCCGTCACGATTAAATTTTTTCTTACTCTCAGTGATGGTTAAATAATAATCATTTCTTCTTGTTGCTTTAACATCAAGAAAGTAAGTTCTTTTCCCTGCTCTTACAACTTTAGAGAAAATTTCTTCACGTACATTTTCATTACCGTTATTCTCTAATCCTTCTTTTTTGTTGTATCCATCCATCATAAAATAATTTGATTGTTTTAAAATTATCAACACTCAAATGTAAAAAAATATTTAATATTTCATTGTATTATTGATTTTTTTTAAAAGAACGATTTTAACAATATTTTAACAAAAAGATTGTCAGTTGTTTAAACATGAAGGATTATAGCAATTAATTATGAAATTTGGTTAAATATTTTATTAAAATCTGTTATTGATTGCAAAAAAAACACTTACTTTGCAGCCTTTAAGACTAAACTATAAATATTTTAAAGAGTTCTTATAAAATGGTAAGCAGAAGATTATTACGTATCAAAACACTTCAAATCTGTTATGCTTATTTAAAATCGAGCGAGCAATCAATAAATCAGGCAGAAAAGGAATTATTTTTTAGTATTCAAAAGTCATACGACTTATATCACTACTTAATACTTTTAATTTTAGATGTGGTTAATTTTGCTGAATCAAGAATTGAATTGGCAAAACAGAAAAAAATACCAGCTCAAGAAGATCTAAATCCAAATACAAAATTTATCGATAACAAATTGATTAAGCTTCTCAATGAGAATTATGAGCTAAAAAAATATTTAAACGATCAAAAATTAAGTTGGGTAAATTATCCGGAATTAATAAGAAATCTTTATAATGAGATCCGTGAATCTGAATTATATAAAGATTATATGTTATCGGATTCTAATGGTTTCAATGAGGATAAAAAATTTATTTCCAATGTTTTTTCAAAAATTATTATAAACCATGAGCCTTTATATCAGAATCTTGAAGAACAAAGTATTTTCTGGAACGATGATGTTGAGTTTGTAATTGGAATGATTATTAAATCGTTCCGTTCTTTTAAAGCATCAAGTGATGAGAATGTTAAATTGATGTCTCTTTTTAAAAATGAAGAAGATAAAGATTTTGTAAAAAGATTATTCAGAAAAACTGTTCTTAATCATAATGAAAACGAAGAACTTATTTCAAAATTTATAAAAAACTGGGATGTTGAGCGTGTAGCTTTTATGGATATTATTGTTATGAGTCTTGCAATTGCTGAAATGACTGAGTTTTCTGAGATTCCGGTTAAGGTGAGTTTAGATGAATATATCGAAATAGCTAAATTTTATAGCACGCAAAAAAGTAATATATTCATAAACGGGATACTTGATAAAATCGTTGAGCATCTTAAAAAAGAAGGAAAAATAAAGAAAGTTGGAAGAGGATTAATAGGCGAAAGCACTTAATCTTTTCAAGAAGAGATAAAA
>JAUVLS010000058.1 GCA_030600625.1 Bacteroidales bacterium | reverse complement strand
TCGCATAATATGGAAACATGCTTTAAAAAACTCTTTAAATCCTGTAATTACAGCTGTATCAGGATGGTTTGCTTCTTTAATGGCAGGAGTAGTATTCGTTGAGTACATTTTTGGCTGGAAAGGTCTTGGATATGTTATTGTTGATTCTTTAAATAAATATGATTTCCCGGTTATTATTGGTAGTGTTTTAACAATTTCAGTTATTTTTATTGTTATCAATACACTGGTAGATATTTTATACAGTATACTTGATCCCAGAATTCGCTTAAGCAGTATTTAATCCTATATTTTTTAATATTATAAATCGTATAAGCTTTTAATTTCTTATTTTTGATAATATGTATTATCAAAATGATATTTAAAATTTTGATTCAAAGATTAATTATTAGCTTTTTATATGATAAAAATTTACTTAATTACTAATAATCTGCATCTTACAACGCAAACTTTTTCTTTGTGTTACTTCGTGTCTACTTTGTGCAACTTTGTGGTTAATTTAACTAATGTTTATATTTTACTACAAAAAACACGAAGGTTTACACAGAGTTTCATAATGCACCATTTTTTCAAATCACTTATTTTTAATCAAATAAAACCAACGAATTAAATAAAATTCTTACTTAATATTTCTTTAAAATTATAATTTATGAGAAAACAAATAGTCGCAGGAAACTGGAAAATGAATAAAACATTTTCAGAAGGTATTGATTTAATAAATCAAATTATCGAAAAATCAAGTTCTGTAAAAGATGTTCAATTAATAATAGCTCCACCATCTATATTAACTAGCGAAGCTGCAAAATATCTTGAAAATAAAGATGTTGGATTAGCAGGACAGAATTGTGCAAACCATTCTCAGGGTGCTTATACCGGCGAAGTATCTGCCTCCATGTTAAAATCGGCAGGAGCCAATTATGTTATCCTTGGGCATTCGGAACGCAGAGCTTATTATCACGAAACAGATGATAAAATAAGAGAAAAAATAAAACTTAGCCTCGAAAATAATGTAAAGCCTATTGTATGCTGCGGCGAAGTTTTAAAAGAAAGAGAAAATAATGAACACTTCGAAATTGTTGCTAAACAGATCAAAGGCATGTTTGAAGGCATTTCTGCTGAAGAGTTTAAAAACGTCATTATAGCCTACGAACCTGTATGGGCAATTGGCACTGGAAAAACCGCTACTCCGGAACAGGCCCAAGAAATGCACCAGTTCATACGTGAAGCATTGAAGAATTCTTATGGTTCTGAAATTGCAAATGATTTATCTATTCTTTACGGAGGAAGTTGCAAACCATCAAATGCAAAAGAATTATTTACTAAACCGGATGTTGATGGCGGACTAATTGGTGGTGCATCACTAAATGCAGATGACTTTATTGCAATAGCAAACTCTTTTTAAGTAAAAGGGCACCCTCTAAAAAGGTGGCTTTGGATTGCACTTAGTATGCGCTTTATTAATAGTAATCAAGGAATAATGGAATCCCGAAAGTTTTCGGGAGGAAAAATGGAAAAATTGTTACGTTCAAAAACTAAAATATGGGTATAATTCTAATAATCCCTGCCTTTGCCGGCAGGCAGGCAACATTCCAGTATTCCAATAATTTTTATCATGAATAATAAATAAAGAACACAACCACCATCGATGAAGGTGGATTTCTAATTAAAATTTAAATTATGGATTACATCGAATTACGTTGTAAGATTACAGCAGAAAATATTCAAGAAATAACAGATATTCTCGTTGCCGAATTAAATGAAATAGATTACGAAAGTTATGACGAAACAGAAGATGGATTAAATGCTTATATCCTTGAAAAGTTTTTTGATCTGGAAAAAGTAAAACAGTTACAAGTAAATAATATCCCAAATATCAAGATTAATTTTTCATACGAAGTTATAAAAACTCAAAACTGGAATGAGGTTTGGGAAAAAAACTTTGAGCCAATAGTAGTTGAAGACCAGTGTCTTATCCGGGCTCCTTTTCATAAAGACACCCCAAAAACCAAGTATGAAATTATTATTGAGCCTAAAATGTCTTTTGGAACAGGTCATCACGAAACAACATATCTTATGTTAAAAACAATGCTCGAATTGGATTTTAAGAATAAGAATATTTTAGATATGGGTTGTGGTACAGGAGTATTGGCAATTTTAGCAACTTTCAAAGGTGCTAAAACAGTTACGGCAATTGATATTGATGAGTGGGCTTATAAAAATACTTTGGAAAATATCGAGAAAAATAATTGTTCAAATATTAAAGTATTTCAAGGTGATGCAAATTTGTTAAGGAATCAACAGTTCGATATAATAATAGCTAATATCAACAGAAATATTCTAATGGATGATATAAAGAATTACTCTAAAGTTCTGAAATCGGGAGGTACTTTGTTACTCAGTGGATTGTACGATAAAGATCTATCAATGATCCGGGAAGAAGCATCTTCCAATGACATTAACTATATCAATCATTATGAAAAACATAACTGGGTAGCTGCTAAATTTTACAAGAAATAAAATCGTTAAATTAATACACGATGAAAAAATATTTATTAAATGGTCTGTTTTTTTCTCTTTTGAGCCTTAGTATTTTTAACTCTACAGCTCAAGATATTAAAGAGTTTCAAAAAGATTCAACTTTGTTTATTGAACAATTTGAGGAATTTGTGAACAAAAATTTGCCAAAAAATGAAGAAGATAGTTTAGAATCGTTCGTAGAAAAATGGAATATTGGTTATTATACTGACGACATAAAGGACAGATTCATAGATGTATGTAATTTAATGCTCAAGAATAAAGCTCACCGTAATCCTCATTTTACAAAATATTTTGACATTGTAATGACTTTTCACCGATCGGAAGAAGCGATGAAACATTATGATAATTGGGAAAAAGGAATATACTTTATTTTTGAATCAGAAAAGTATCCTTTAAGAGTTATCACAAAATATTTTGATAATTCAAAATCACTAATTGAAGAAAACCTAATATATAGTACATATTCAACAAGTTGGTATACAAGCTCAAATGATTTTAAAATTGTAATTGATGATGCATTAAAAATAGTATTTGCTAAAACTAATTTGACATGTAAAATAAAAAAGGATTCTATTGATATCTTTGAAACTACTGGCGTGTTTTTCCCAATAACAAACCAATGGGTAGGTAAAAATGGTTTTGTTACCTGGGAAAGAGCTGGATACAATACTGACAATGTTAAAGCCGAGCTTAAAAACTATAAAATTAATTTCTCAAAATCAGGGTATACTGCTGATTCTGTTTCTTTTATTAATAAACTTTATTTTGATAAACCTGCATTGGGAAGATTATCCGATCAGGTTGTTCATGTCATGACACCTGAAAAAGCTATTTATCCTGAGTTTAATTCCTATCAAAAAAGATTTCAAATAGAAGATATTTATCCTGACATAAATTATGATGGTGGTTTTTCAATGAAAGGTTCTAATTTACTTGGTTCCGGCGATCAGGATAACGAAGCATTTCTTTATATACAAAAAAATGACACGACAATAATTACGGCCGTTGCTAAAACATATATGTTTAAAAAAGGTAAAGTTGTTTCAAATAATGCCCAAATTACAATCCACTTAAAAAATGATTCAATTTTTCATCCCGGCATCTTATTTACCTATACTCAGAACATTAAAGAAGTCTCATTAACGCCTTCAGAAAGAATTGTTTCAAAAAGCCCTTACTACGATTCTTACCACAAAATATCTATGAATTTTGATCGCCTTTTATGGAGAACTGATGATGATAAGATTTATTTCACCAAACGACGCGGAGCAGCAATTGGAAATGCAACTTATACATCCTCAAATTTTTATAATCTTATTGAATTTGAAAGAATAATGATAAGAGATGAGTTTCATCCACTTTTGGTTTTAAGGAACTATTCAAATAAAATTAATTCAGAAATATTTTCGGGAGCCGAACTGGCACGTTTTCTTGGTTATGACGATTATCAGATCAAACAAATGTTAATGTTTTTAAGTGTAGATGGTTTTATATTTTACGATTCCGATAAAGATGAAGCAATAATTAAGAAAAAGCTCTATGATTTTATAGATGCACGTTTTGGGAAAATTGATTATGATGTAATTAAATTTAATTCTGTAACAGAAGATTTAGCACACAACGGTGTACTTAATTTAAAAACCTATGACCTTGAAATCAGGGGTGTTCCTCAAATCTTTCTTTCTGATTCTCAAAATGTAGTTATATATCCAAAATATCAAAAAATCACCATGAAAAAAAATAGGGACTTTGATTTTGGAGGGATAATTGAAGCAGGACTATTTACTTTCTTTGGACAAGAGTTCGATTTTAGTTATGATACTTTTAAAATCAATTTATATAATATCGATTCATTGAGAATTAAGGTTCAAACCGAAGAGCGTGATATGTATAACAACCCTATTCTTGTTCACATAAAAAATACAATCGAAATTATTACAGGAGAATTACTTATTGATAACCCCAATAATAAATCAGGATTACAACGATTCCCCCAGTATCCGATTTTCAACAGTAACGAAAACTCTTATGTTTATTACGATGCATCTAGTATTTTTAATGGCGTGTACAAACGTGATGGTTTTTATTTTGAACTTAAACCTTTTACAATTGACAGTTTGGATAACTTTAAAGTTGAGGGTTTAAAATTCGATGGTCGGTTTTATTCTTCAAACATATTTCCCGCATTTGATGATGCTATATATATGCGACCGGATTATTCACTGGGTTTCAAACGAAATACTCCTGAAGAAGGATTCCCACTTTACGAAGGAAAAGGAACTTATTATAATATAATCGATTTAAGTAATAAGGGACTAAGAGGTTCAGGTACCCTAGAATATTTAACAAGTAAAGCTCAAACTGACGATATTATTTTCTTTCCGGATTCCACTAAAATCCATGCTACAGACTTTACTCTTGCTCAACGAACATCCGGAATAGAATTTCCTGAATTAAGTTCAACCGAGATTGATATTAAATGGTATCCTTACGAAGATATAATGTATGCAGAGCAAACTAATGAACCGTTTAATATGTATGGAAACAACTCTCTTCTTTCAGGTTCGCTTTTAATTCAACCAATTGGACTAACCGGCAATGGTATTATGAATCTTGAAAAAGCCGAACTAAAATCAAGTCTCTTTAATTTCGAAGCCAATTCATTTAATTCCGACACAACTACATTCAGCTTAAAATCTTTAAATAAAAATGATTTCAATTTTATAACCGAAAATTTAAATGGTAAAGTCGATTTTACATCACAAACAGGTAGCTTTAATTCAAATGAATCTTTTACTATTGCTAAATTCCCTAAGAATCTATATGTAAGTTATCTTGATAAATTTGACTGGAGTATTGTTAATGATGAAATAGCAATTGAATCCAGTCCACAAATCGATACAACAGCTTCTCCTGAAGTTAAAAAACTAGCCAAACTTAAAGATGACGATTTGCCCGGAGCATTGTATATGTCGATTCATCGAAGCCAGGATTCGCTCCGATTTGCTTCAACAAAAGCCATTTACAGTTTAAAGGATAGTAGTATAAAAGCCTCTGAGGTGGAATATATAAAAGTAGCTGATGCATTGATATTCCCTGATAAAAATAATGTTACCATAGGTCATATGGCAAATATTCAAACATTAACAAATTCTGAAATAATTGCCGATAACCAAAACAGATATCATCGTATATATAATGCTAAAATAAATATAAAAGGTCGCTACAAATATCTTGGAACAGGAGACTACGATTATATTGACGAAAATAAAGAAATTCAGAATATTCATTTTACTGATATTTCTGTTGATAGCTCATATCAAACAGTTGCAAAAAGTAAAATCAGTATGGCTGATGATTTTACTTTAAGTCCTGTTTATCATTACAGGGGTGATGTTATTTTATTTGCCAGAAATAAACATTTAACTTTTAAAGGAGGTGTTAAATTAGAACACGACTGTCCAAGAAAAGAAACACATTATGCTTATTTTGAGAGTGAAATAAATCCGGATAGTATTTATATTCCGGTTTCCGGCACATTAAAAAGTATTAATGGCAGAGGCTTATATGCGGCATCATTCATAACAAAAGATTCTTCTCATATTTACACACGATTCCTAGATAGAAGAAGAGATCCTAACGATGTTGCTTTAATTGATGCAACAGGTTATTTGCATTATAATAAAAACGCTAATAAATATATTGTTGCCGAGAAATCAAAACATTTAAAACCTGATACAACGGGTAAATTAGTCAGTTTACAAAGATCTTTTTGTTTACAACACGGAGAAGGCAAAGTTAACCTGGGAATTGATTTAGGACAGATTAAACTGTCTCCTGCAGGATCGATTAATCATCTTTTAGATAAAAATGAGATTAAAACAGAACTTGTATTAGCGCTGGATTTCTTCTTTTCAGAAGCGGCACTTGATACACTTTTAGCTGAATTGCAGTCTACCCAAAATCTTGATGCTATGAGTATAACCTCCGAGTTTTTCGAAAAAAACATGAATGAATTAGTAGGAAACTCTGATTATAAAGAATTTAATAATCAACTAATGCTTTATGCCAATGAAGCGAAATTGCCAAAATCAACTCAACATACAATTCTTTTAGGAAAAGTAAAGTTTAAATGGCATACTGAAACTGGTTCATATCTAAATTATGGAAAAATCGGGATTGCAACAATAAATAATAAGCCTGTAAATAAATACGTTGAAGGATATCTGCAAATTCTTAAAAGGCGAAGTGGAGATTTGATGAAATTTTATTTTGAGCTGCCAAACAAAGACTATTACTATTTTACATACTCTCGTGGTGTAATGCAAACTCTTTCGAATAACGAAGATTTTGTTAAGGCAATACAAAACATAAAGAAAAAATCAAGAAAATTAAAAACTCCAAGAGGTCAAACTCCTTACAGGTATATCATTGCTACAGAGCAAAATAAAGCTCAATTCCTTAGAAATATGCGCCTTTTTGAAGAAGCCCAGATTGCTAAAGAAGAAGAACGAAAACAAATGGAGCAGGAACAAAAAGAAATTGATAAGGAGGAAGAACTGAATATTGAGGAACCCAATGAAGAAAAAGAAGGAGAAGGAAAAGATAAAAATATTGAAGAAAATAAACAAATAAATGAAGAAGAAGGTTCTAATGAAGAAGGGAATTAATTTACTATAAATATTAGTTAGTTTCTGTTCTTTTCAAAAACTTCTAAATCTTTTATTTTTTTGCCATCAATTACAAAACGAACAGCTGTTTGGTATTTGTGCATGCCAGATTTTCCTGCAGCACCCGGATTAATATGAAGTAACTCATTTTTCTTATCATAAATAACTTTTAAAATATGCGAATGGCCTGAAATAAAAATATCTGGTTTTACATTCTTTATCAACTCTTTAATTCCTTTTTCATATTTCCCCGGATAACCACCAATATGAGTCATCAAAACCTTAACGTTTTCACAAGCAAAAGATTGTATCTTAGGATAAACAATTCGTACCTCATGTCCATCAATATTGCCATAAACTGCTTTTAAAGGCTTATACTTTGCAATTTTATCAGCAGTTTCAATATTACCAATATCTCCGGCATGCCAAAGTTCATCACAATCCTTAAAAAAGTTAATAATTCTTTCATCAACATGAC
>JAUVLS010000267.1 GCA_030600625.1 Bacteroidales bacterium | reverse complement strand
TTATATCAACAGTAGTTTGTTCAAGTTCCTTTTTACCGTTAAGAAATCCAATCACCTCACTAATATTCTTAACACCGCAAACTTTCAGATCATCAACAACCGCTGCTTCACGGGCATTTTCTTTTGGAAGGATAAATCCTTTGAATCCTTCTTTTCGAGCCAGGATTGCGATGGGTAAGACACCTTTAATTTTTTGTAAACCACCATCAAGTGAGAGTTCACCCATAATCATGTATTCACCAATCTTTTCAGGTTTTATTTGTTCAGAAGCAGCCAGAATCCCTATAGCCAATGGTAAATCATAGGCTGAACCTTCTTTCCGGATATCAGCGGGAGCCATGTTAATTACAATCTTTTTGCCTGGTACTTTATATCCGTTGGTGCGTAATGCAGAGTCAATACGCTGCTGACTTTCTTTCACAGCACTATCAGGTAATCCTACTAAGTAGAAGTTTATTCCTTGCGAAACACTTACTTCAATTGTTATTGTGGTTGCATTAATTCCTTGAACGGCACTGCCAAAAGTCTTAACTAGCATATTGGAGATATTTACTGAAAGTTTTTTTCTATGTAATGAATTAACGAATGAATTATTTTAATATGTATTTCCTGGGCTCTGTCGGCATATTCTGATTTAGGTGCACGAATTTCAATATTACAAATTTCGGCCAACTTACCACCATCTTTACCGGTTAATCCAATTATTTTCATTCCTTTTTCACGTGCAACTTTACACGCTTCTAAAATATTTTTAGAGTTTCCACTGGTGCTTATTGCTAACAGAGTATCTCCTTCCTTACCAATAGCTTCTATATATCTTGAGAAAATATAATCATAGCCAAAATCATTGGCAGTGCATGAAATATGTGTTGGATCAGATATTGAAATAGCAGCAATAGCTTGCCTGTTATCTCTGAATCGCCCTGTAAGTTCTTCGGCAAAATGCATGGCATCACTCATGGAACCTCCGTTACCACAAGAAATAACTTTTTTTCCTGATTTAACCGATTTAACAATTATTTCGCCTGCGGATTTAATATTATCAAAATTCTTTTCGTTTGAAATAAAATCATTTAGAATATTTTGTGCTTCAAGGAAATCTTTTTTTATATTTTTCATTTTTTATATAAATATGATTTTTACCGAATGCTAAGATAAATATATACATAATTTTTACAAAGCTATTTATATTATCATTTTATAAGGTATTAAGTTCTTGATGTTTCAAAACATATATTAATGAAATTATAAAGATGGTTTTTTTTTAAATAAATAAATTGTTAAACTTGCTTTTGTTAAGATAAGGATTGACAAAGTAATTAAATCATTTTTGTTTGAATTCAGCCAATAAGTTGCATAAGTATTTATGAGTAAAATAAAATTAAATGTACTAGGTATTTCGTATAGCCAGACTCAGACAGGAGCTTATGCTTTAGTGTTGACAGAAGAACATGGCGAACGGCGAATCCCAATTATTATTGGAGGTTTCGAAGCCCAGGCTATAGCCATTCAGCTTGAGGGATTAAAACCACCGCGACCACTTACTCACGATTTGTTCCTTAATTTTTCAATGTCGTTTGGGATTACTCTAACAGAAGTAAATATTCATAGATTAGAAGAGGGGGTTTTTTACTCGAAACTGATATGTAATAGTGGGGGGAAAGATATTACAATTGACGCCAGAACGTCCGACGCAATTGCTCTTGCTCTAAGGTTTAAATGCCCAATTTACACTACTGAAGAAATCTTGCAAAAATCAGGTATAGTGATTGAGATTCACGAAAAAGGCGAAAGCAAAACTGCTAAATCGGAACCCTTAGATATTGAGAAGAAAGAATCTTCAGTATCATCCGGAGGTGATAAATATAAAAAATTAGACACTCATGTTTTAGAAGAACTTCTTGAAGAAGCTGTTAAAAATGAAGAATACGAAAAAGCTTCGATGATTCGTGATGAGATAGAAAAAAGAAAAAAATAATTACTTTATTATTAGTGTTCCTGAATTAAATTTTGAGTTATACGCTACTTTTTAGTAGACCCAAATTAATTAAATGAAGATGAAAAAAATTATAGTTTATACAAGTTTGTTTTTCCTGCTTTTTATTACATCAACATATTTCATTGCAAAAGCTAATGATGGTGGTGTAACAAAAGATACTATCATTGAAAATTCTACGATTGTAGATACTTTAGTTGTAAGTACCGTAAACGGAAAAGGTTTAGCGGATGGAGACAGTGTGGTTGATGCTAACTTAGGTGAGGGTTTAAATTTTATTAATATTCTACGTGGATTGTTTGGAATGCTGGTTCTTATTGGTATTGCATATGTTTTTAGTACCAACCGAAAGGCTATTTCGTGGAAAGTTGTTGGAATAGGATTACTTATTCAGATTTTAGTAGCTATAGGAGTTCTTCAAGTTCCTTTTATTCAGGCTTTCTTTGAGATTATTGGTAAGTTGTTTGTGAAGATACTGGATTTCACCAACGAAGGAACAAAATTTTTATTTAAGTCATTCGCATCAGGTGAGATTGAATCTCCATTATTGAATTTTGCTGTTACAATATTACCAACTATAATATTTTTCTCTGCATTAACAAGTGTGCTTTTTTATTTAGGAATAATCCAAAAAGTCGTTTGGACTCTGGCATGGGTAATGACCCGATTGTTAAGGTTGTCGGGTGCTGAAAGTTTATCGGTAGCAGGTAATATATTCTTAGGACAAACAGAATCGCCGTTAATGATTAAAGAGTATCTCGATAAGATGAATCGTTCTGAGATGCTTTTAGTTATGTCGGGAGGAATGGCAACTTTAGCCGGTGGTGTTCTGGCGGTATATATAGCTTTCCTTGGTGGTGATGACCCTGTTCAGCGTCTGATTTTTGCGAAACATCTTTTGGCGGCTTCTATAATGGCTGCACCCGGAGTTGTTGTTATCTCTAAGATAATAATTCCTCAAACCGAAAAGATTAATTCTAATGTTGAAATATCGCAAGAGAAAATAGGTAAAAATGTTC
>JAUVLS010000084.1 GCA_030600625.1 Bacteroidales bacterium | reverse complement strand
TGAGCAACACTCTGATCAATTTTTAATTCATCTGCAAAAGAACAATGCATAGTAATATGTAAATTGCCTTTATCTTTTTCAAGTTTTACAACTTTAGCAGCTTCTTCAACTATACCTGAAAACATAATCGTAATTTTAAGTGTTAAATTTCTGCGAATTTATGAAGATTTACATGATTAGCAAAGGAATTTCATTCGTAAGATTTGAAAGCAATTAAAAATTTAATAAGGGGAACACTAATTCACATTTAGATCCTTTATTTTCCTCAGATGTAATCCTAATCTCACCACTATGATTGCGCATTATTTGTTTTGAAATACTTAACCCAATTCCCGATCCTTCTTTTTTTGTGGTAAAAAAGGGTATAAAGACTTCCGATAAAACATCTTTAGGAATGCCTGAACCATTATCGGAAATAGTTAAACTTAGATTTTCAGAGTTAGAATTTACCTTAATTTTAATTGAACCACCCTCTACAGATATAGCTTCAACAGCATTTTTAACCAAGTTTATTAATACTTGTGTAATTTGTTCCTTGTCGATAAGTAATGAAACCGGATTTTTTAATTTGGCATAGTTTAAATGGATTTTTTTTGGAGCACAAAGCTCTAATAATAAAGGAAAGATTTCGTCAAAAAACTGATTAACTTCAATTTGTTCTTTTTTTGGTTCAGGAATTCGCATGAGTTTTTTAAAATCGGCAACAAAATTAGTTAATCCAATATTTCTATTGTCAATGCTTTTTAATCCTGTAACAGCGAAACCAATATCATCCTTGTTTAATTGCTTGAGAGTTCTAATTTGATCATTATTTAGAAATATTTTTAATACCGAAGATGTTAGTGATCTAATAGGAGCAATTGAATTCATAATCTCATGAGTAAGAACTCTAAATATTTTTTGCCATGCTTTTTCTTCTTCAAGGTCAAGTTCGGAGCGAATATTTTCAAATGATATAATCTGAATTTTACGACTGTTAATCACAATCTCTTTTTTTCTGAATAATATACTTTTTAGTCCACTCTTAGTTTGTATGCTAATTACTTTTTTCTTTAAAGCAGTTAAATCTTTTAGTTCCAAGCTTAGGTCTTTTTGTAAATTATCGAGTTGTGATAAGTTTGATAGTGAATTAAATTCCAGAATTTTTAAGCCGGCACGATTAATTATTTCTACTTTATCTTGCTTATCTGAAGCAATAATCCCCGTTGGCATTTGATCTAATAATTGTCGCAAATAGTGATGTGTACTTTCTTTTTCAAGTTCAGCTAAACGCACGTAACGAATTATTTCGTTAAAACTAAAATTCAATTCTTTAAATGATTTGCTTGAAACAGCATCGGCGTTTATATAGTCGTTATATCGCAAACTATCTAGAAATTGTTTTAAACTGCGATTGGTTTTATTCACGTAATTAATTAGCAAAATAATTAAGCTAATCCATAATATGCTTACAGTTAATTTTGCAATTCGATAATCAACATTAGTCCAAACTTCAACCAAAGCAATCCCGGTAATCGCAATTAAAATACAAATGATTATAAGGTTTATATTAAATCGGTTAAAAATCATATTTTTTGATTTTATTATATAGTGTCCGGCGAGTAATGCCTAATTCATTGGCTGCTTCGGTGTAATTATTATTATGTTTTTTGAGAGCTGCCTGTATAATTCGAACTTCGTTATCTTCTAAATCTAAGGACTCAAATGCACTTGGGGAAGAATTTTTTCTAAACGTAAAATCAGTTTCATCAAGAACCTTGGTTTCGCTTAATATAACTGCTTTTTCTATGGCATGCTGTAATTCACGAATGTTTCCTGGCCAGCTGTAAGTTTGTAAATATTTTAATCCTTTTTCTGATATTCCATTTATTGACTTTTGATATTTATCACTCATTAATTTTAGAAAATGATTTGATAATCCTTCTATATCCTCCGGTCTGTTTCTTAATGGAGGTATTTCAATGGTAACAGTATTTATTCTGTAAAGTAGATCTTCTCTAAATAATCTATTCTCACAGGCATAAAACAAATCTAGATTTGTGGCTGTAATTAATCTAACATCAATATGAATTTCTTTAGAAGAACCAACTGGAATTATTTTTTTGTTTTGAATTGTAGTTAACAATTTTTTTTGAGCCTCGAGGTTTAGATTCCCAATTTCATCAAGAAATAAAGTTCCGCCTGATGCTGGTTCAAGCTTGCCCGGTTTTGACTCTTTTGCATCTGTGAATGCCCCTTTTTCATATCCAAATAGTTCAGATTCAAATAAGGTGTCAGGTATTGTACCTAAATCAACAGAAATAAATATATTTTCGTTTCGATTAGATTGTAAATGAATTTGTCTTGCAAGCACTTCTTTTCCTGTTCCATTTTCACCTAATATGAGAATATTAGCGTCAGTTTTGGCAACTTTTTCTGCCATCGACATTAATTTAATTATTTCAGGCGAAGTGCTTTCGTAATATTTTTGATCTTGATTAATTTCTGAGCGTAGATTTTTATTTATCTTTTTTAGTGATTTTATTTCTCGTTTTGATCTTGTAATTTCAGCAGCACGTGTTACAGATGTAATTAATTTATTATCATCCCAGGGTTTTTCGATGTAATCAATAGCACCATCTTGAATTGCTTGTACTGCTTTTTCAAGCTCAGCAAAAGCGGTTAAAAAAACAATTGAAATATCTTGATCCATCTTCAAAATTTCTTTCATCCAGAAAAAGCCTTCGTTTCCGGTATTTAAACCAGCTACAAAGTTCATGTCAAGAATAATTACATCGTATATTTCTTTTCCAAGTTTTGTGTATAGTTGTCCCGGATCTGAAATGGAATCTGTTAGGCTGCAACTGTTTCGCAAAAGTAATTGAAGAGCAACAATTATATCGGTGTTGTCGTCAACAATTAGTACACGAGTTGAAGATTTCTTCATAAAAACAAAATTTAGATAAAAGTATAAAAACGGGAATTGTTTTCCCAATAAGTGAGAAAATATTTCCCACACACAAAACACATTTTAAGTATAAGTGGTTGTTTATCAAAAAAATAAATATTTGGCATTAAGATTGGCATTATAGCCTTGAATAATTAAATTTGAGAAATATGTTAAGAAACTTTTTATTATTGGTAATTAGAAATTTTTTTAAAAATGGAGTTTACTCCATCATAAACATTTTTGGTCTTTCAGTTGGTTTAGCAGCCTTTATTATGCTTAGCCTTTTTGTTAAGTACGAATCGGGCTACGATACATATCATAAAGACCACGAGAGAATATACAGGATTGAGCAAATGGTCAGTTCTGCAAATGAAACCACAACTTGGAACCAATTGCCTGCCCTTGTTAGTATAGAGTTAGAAGATAAATATGCTGAGGTTGAAGAAGCAATTGCCATTTGTGAGATTAGGGGTGAATATTTATCATCTACTAAAGAAAGAACTTTTTATGAAGGCTATGGATACTACGCAAATCCTGATATTTTTGATTTATTTAAGATAAACTTTATTGAAGGGAATAAAGAAACAGCCCTTGATGCACCAATGAAAATTGTTTTGACAGAAACAATAGCCAAAAAATTGTTCCCGGAAGAGGATCCAATTGGACAAAATATTTTGGTAGATAGTAAAAGAACCTATCAAGTTTCGGCTGTAATTGAAGACATCCCTTTTAATTCTAATGCACGTCCAAGTTATCTTCTTTCGTTCACAACTTATAAGAGCGTTTATAATGAAGATTATTTTGATCATTGGAATTGGCATAGTACGAGGGTTTATGTTAAGTTAAAAGAAAGTGTTGATGCAGAGATATTTGAAAGTAAAATAAAATTTTTATTGGATGATTATATTAAGGATCGCGTTGATGAAATACAAATTAAGCCAATATGGATGATTCATTTGAAACAGGGGAGCGATGATGGATATTGGATTGCTATTTTTCTATATGGTACTGTCGGATTGTTTACTTTGCTATTAGCAGCTATAAATTTCATAAATCTTACTACAGCCTATTCATTAACTCGAGCAAAAGAAATAGGTGTAAAAAAGATTGTGGGTTGTTCAAGAATTAGTTTAATGAAGCAGTTTTTGGGAGAATCGCTAATATTTGTTTTTATTGCTTTACTTATTGCATTTACTATTACAGAAGCAGCTTTACCATTATTTGCTCGAATAGTATCGGTTCCTCTTGAAATAAAGTATTTTGAAGATTGGCCGTTTACATTATTTATAATTGGGATAACAAGTCTTACAGGAATATTGTCAGGTCTTTACCCTTCTTTGGTTTTATCATCATTGAATCCTTTACTAATTATTAAAAATCAATTATTCGAAAGTAATCGAATAAAAAAGGTATCAATGCGTAAAGGATTAATAGTATTCCAATTAGTAATGTCAATTATATTCGTAATAACAACCCTAGGTGTTTTGGGTCAATTTAACTATTTCCAAAATAAAGATTTAGGATTTGAAAATCAGAATTTGCTTATATGTACAACAAAAGAAACAGATAAGGTAAAAATAAATGAGTTTTCGGCTTTGCGTGATGACTTATTGAAGATTCCCGATGTAGAAGAAGCATCAATATCCTATAATACTCCTTTTTACAGCTCGTGGGGACATACAATGAATTGGGAGGGAGCTCCTGAAGGAGAAAAATTGAATTGTAGATACAATAGAGCTTATGCTACTTTCTTAAATACTTTAAAAATTGAGTTAATAGCAGGAAGACATTTTGATCCTGATAGAGCCACAGATTCTAGTGCGTGCATAGTAAATGAAACCTTTATAAAAGTTGCAGGTTGGACCGTAGAGGAAGCTATTGGGAAAAGGGTTTGGGATTTAAATTATACCATTATTGGTGTAATGGAGGATTTTCATGAGCAATCTCCTTATATGAAAATTAAACCGTATTTTTTATATCATCATCCTGGTTATCTCACACACGATAAAAATATAGATATTAGGCTAACTGATATATCTAACAAGGAAACAATAAAAGAAGTTAAAATTGTTCTTGAAGATTTCTTCCCCGATAGAAATTTTGAACTAGGTCCTTTCGATGAAAATACGAACAATAGCACAAATATGGTATATTCAAGGATGGCTAAAACTTTTGGTTTTTTCTCTGTTGTATCAATTATAATAGCAATAATGGGTTTGTTTGCTTTGGTTTCATTTAGCAGCAAACGCAAAGTTAAAGAAATCGGTATTCGTAAGGTATTAGGTGCAACATCATATCAAATATATGCTAAATTAGCGAAAGAGTATTTTATACTAATATTTATAGCTAATCTTATTGCTATTCCTTTTGGGATTTTATCCGGGGAAGCCGATCCATCTTACTATAAGCAAGCCGATAATTATTCTCAACTTTTTTGGGTTATGATATTGTCAATACTAATAACAATGCTAACAATTAGTATTCAGGTTATAAAATCATCGCGTGCAAATCCAGTTGAGAGTTTAAGATACGAATAAATTATGAGCTTTTTTATTGCAAAACCTAGGGCTAAATACATCATCCTAGGTTTTATAAATTATTTATACTTAGCTTTGTAAACTATTTAGTAGAATAATTGTTAGTAACAGAATGAATGAAATTGATAAAAGAATAAAAGAATTTATAAATAAACACCACGTACTTACATTAGCCACTTCACATAATAATATACCTTACTCTGCCAATTGCTTTTATGTTTATTTCGAAGATGAAAGTATGTTGGTATTTACTTCGGATCATGAAACAAAGCATGCACAAGATGCATTAAACCAAAGTATTGTTGGGGGATCAATTGTTTTAGAAACGAATGTAATAGGAAAAATACAGGGAGTACAGTTTCAGGGTAAAATGTATGAACCAAACGACGATTTGTTGAAAAAAGTTAAAGCAAGATACCTGAAAAGATTTCCGGTGGCTATGCTAATGAAAACTAATTTGTGGGTTGTTGAGTTAAGTTTTCTTAAATTTACTGATAACCGTTTAGGTTTTGGTAAAAAGTTAATTTGGGGAAAAGAAGAATCAGAAAATATTTCATAAAATGATTTTAGTTACAGGTGGTACAGGCCTCGTTGGATCACATTTATTATATGAGCTGACAAAAAAAGGCAAATCGGTTAGAGCGCTAATTCGCAATAGTAAAAAGATCGACTTGGTAAAGAAAATATTTTCGTATTATTCGGATGATTCTGAAAAATTAATTCAAAAGATTGATTGGGTTGAGGGTGATATTCTTGATTTATATTCATTGGAACAAGCATTCTCTGACATTAAAAATGTGTACCACTGTGCAGCTATAGTTTCTTTTGATGGTAAAGACAAAAACCAGTTGATAAATGCCAATGTGCATGGAACCGAAAATGTGGTTAATCTCTGTTTGAGTAATAATATTGAAAAA
>JAUVLS010000114.1 GCA_030600625.1 Bacteroidales bacterium | reverse complement strand
AAACCTTCCAGGCTTTTTGATTCATCAACGGGAATGATATCCAATTCTCTTGTAACTTTTACATTCATCCACTCACCTTGCTTATTCTTAACATAAAAATATGCAATACCACATTGCGGACAAATCATGAATTTCATTCTTAGATTTTAGTTTAATTAACTAACGCCTCAGGGTAAAGTAAAAAGTACTTCCTCCACCTTCTTCGCTCCCAACCCAAATTTTATCGCCATTCTTTTCAATTAATTCTTTACATAAAATCAATCCCAATCCTGTTCCTTTCTCACTTTTAGTCCCAATGGTAGTATAATCTACATCAATATCGAAAATTTTATCTATTTTGTCTTTTGGAATTCCAACCCCGGTATCTTTAACGGAAACTATAATATAGGCATTATTATTAATATCATTTTTTTCGATTTTTGCATTTACAGTTACCAAACCTCCTGAATAAGAAAATTTTATAGCATTACTGATTAAATTCCGGAAAACAGTCTGAATTACATTTAGATCAGTATTAATATTAAGTTCTTCCGGTATCTCATTAAAGAGCCGAACTTTCTTAGATACCAGATTTTCCTCAAATAGGACTACTACATCTTCAACAATTTTAAACAGGTTAATATTTTCATTCTTAATTTCTAATCTTCCTAATTGACTACGCGACCACATTAAAAGATTATCAAGTAGTTTAAAAGTATTATCAGCTAATGTATACAAATTATCAAAGAAGCTGTTTATCTGATTTTTCGAGAGTTCTTCATAATTTAATTTCAGAAGTTCTGAAATTTGCAAGAAATTACCAATCGGACTTCTCAAATCATGCGCTAATAATGAGAAAAATTTATCTTTTTGAGCGTTTGAGGCTCTTAATTCATTTTCGCTTATTTTCAGATTTTCATTTAGTCTGTTTATTTCTTTAATTCTCCTTTCAAGATCATCATTTACAGCATGTATTTCTTCATTAGTCGACCGTATTTCTTCATTCTGGACTGTAATTTCTTCTAATTGTTGATTGATTGTTTCTTCTGCTTTCTTCTGTTTTGTTATATCATGTGCAATACCTTCTACTGCAATAACATTTCCTTCAATATCAGTTAATGGCGTTTCTGAAACTTCTAATATGTGAATGTTTTTATTCGAATCAAAAATTTCAAGTTCGTATGGTAACTGCTGAATCCCTTTTATTGAAAGTTCTGTTTTTTTATTAACCTCTTTATTAATCGGATTGTCGGTTAAATATTTGGAAAAATGAGTCATGAATTCTTCCTGAGAATAACCCAGTACATTTTTTATTGAAGGACTTATATATTCAAAAACTCCATCAAGCTTATGTCTGTAAAAGAAATATTCATATTTAAGATTTTCTATTAAACTTCGGTATTTTTCTTCGCTTGATTTAAGAGCCTCCTGGATTTCACGCATTTCGGTAATATCATTATAAACTGCTATGGAAGCAAATTCATTTTCAAACACAATTGTAGAAATTGAAATATCGAGCCATTTTATCTTTTTTTGTTTTGTTAGAATTTTAAGATTATACCGTAAGGTTGCCCCTTTCTTTTTTAGTTTCTTATCAGAAAGTTCCCAAACATAATCTTTCATATCAGGATGTATAATATCAAATGGGCTAACATTATCCATTTCATCAATATTATAACCTGTAATTTCTGCCCAGACAAGGTTTACATAAAAATATTTGTTTTTTCTTTGAATAGAAATACCGGATGGTGATAGTTCAGCAAGTTTTCTAAATTTTTCTTCACTTTTCTTAATTACACTTTCGGCTTTTTTCCTTTCAGAAATATCTCTTACCACAGCATGTACGATATTTTCTCCACCTAAAGTTATAGGAGATAATAAAACTTCACAATAGAAAAATGCACCATTCTTTTTCTTATGTACCCACTCGAACATTGGTATTTTTTTGTTCAGAGCATCACCGATATATTTATTAGCCAGCTCCATCGAATTTTCACCATTTGGTTGATACACCGGAGAAATATCCGAAGGATGTAGATTAAGAAACTCTTCCTTATTAGAAAAACCGAAAATATCAATAGTTGCCTGATTACAATCGAAAAATCCTTTAGTAGTAAGTAGCATTAATGCATCTCTAGATGATTGAAAAATGGTTTTAAACTTTTCTTCGCTATCACTTAATTCCTGAGTTCTTTCAGTTATTCTTCTATCTAAGTCCTCATTTAATTGCTTTAAATCATTTTCAATCCTTAGTTGTTCGTGTAGATTATCAATTTTATTTAGAATTTTTGAATACTCTTTTTCCTGAATTAATTGACTTATTTCAGCTTTAAACTGTTGCAATATACCGGAAAGCTTAGCCATAACAGCATCGATTCAAAATACAATACAATTGTAACAAATATTACTCGCATTGCCAATTAATTTTGACGAACTAACTTCTTAATTATTAAACTTTTCTAAAAGACTAATAAGAATTTGGTTCGTTACAGTTGATTTTAGAATAGTTTTAAAAATCAAAAAAAATTCCGGAATCCCGATAATTATCGGGACCCGGAATGACAGTCTGATAAACCACCAAGCCTATTAAAACGGCTTGGTGGTTTATGGTATAATTGTAATTTCTAAAAATATTTTTCCGGATCTACATTTTTACCATCTTTTTTTACTTCGTAATGTAAATGCGGGCCAGTTGAAACTCCTGATTGTCCAACAAATCCAATTACATCACCTTTATGCACTTCCATGCCTTCCTTTACATTATATGCTGAAAGCTGCGAATAAAGTGTTGAAAATCCATCGGTATGATCAATTATAATATATCTGCCATAACCTTCACCTTCTTTATGATTTTGTTTTACCTTACGAACCAAACCATCGGCGGTAGCATAAACTGGTGTCCCTTCAGGAGCTTTGATATCAACCGCATTATGCATCATCTTAACTTTCTTAATTGGATGCATGCGCATTCCATAAGCCGATGAAATTTTAACTCCCTCTACCTTTTTAACCGGGAAAATTGAAGGAACAGAACTACTTTGTTCTTGTGTTTGAATGTGTGATTGATTCTGATCTTTTTCTTTTGAAATCTCGATTGAAAATGCCATTAATAATATTGCAATTAATGGTAATACTAATAAAATTTTAAATTTTGCTAGTTTTCCTGAATTTATTCTTGTCATCATTTTTATTCTGTTTTTAGTTAATGAATAATTAAATTGGCTGGCAAGACTAACATTAAAACTCTTTTCAATTTGGTCGAGGATCAATTTTTGATATACAATTTTATCATTATTTTTTATCAAAACTCCTCGATCTGCCAAATATTCGTGAACTTCTTTAAATGCTTGTCTGTACCGATAAATGAAAGGATTAAACCACTGAAGAACAAGTAATAATTCCAGAATAATAACATCAAATGAATGTTTTTCTCTGGCATGAGTAATCTCATGCAACAATAATTCATTTGATCCGATCGAACCATAATCATTTTTACTGATAAAAATGTAATTAAAAAATGAAAATGGAGAACTGTTATTACTTAAAAGAACTAATTTGTAATTACGATATTTTATTATCTCATAAGCCTTTACGGTTTTAAAAATTTTAAACAACTGATGTATAAATCTTACAAAAAACAAACTCCCTATTAATATGTAAAATAAGATTACAAAATTGGGTTTAGAAATCGCTTCAACAGTTTGCACTTCGAATGAACTTACTGTTAATCCAATATTAAGGTATTCGTTAAATTCAAATTGATTTTGAGAATTAACCATAATATTTGACACTGAAAAATCAAGTAATGGTAGTATTAAAGAAAAAATCAGTCCAAATAATAAATAGAATCTATTGAATCGAAACCAGGTATCTCTTTTCAGAAATAATTCATAAAAGATATAAAATAATGCTACTGAAATAGCTGACTCGATTATATATGTAAAGAATGAATTCATTATTCTTTTGCTTTTTTCTTTAACTCAATTTGCTCTTCAACTTGCTTTTTTAATTGTTCCAGTTCTGTTAAGCTTAAATCATTTTCAGATGTAAAAAACGAAACCAATTTGCTTGCCGAGTTATTAAAAAAACTTTTTGTAATCCCCTTAAAAAACACTTTTGTGTATTCCTTTTTATTTATATTAGGATGATACTCGTTTGATTTTCCGTAAGTTTTGAATCCAATAAAACCTTTATTTACTAAAACTCTAACAACCGTAGAAATTGTAGTATAAGCGGGTTTTGGATCAGGGAATTGATCAACAATATCTTTTAGGAAACCTTTTTTAATTCCCCACAGATAATGCATTACTTGTTCTTCAGCTTTGGTTAATTCTTTCATGCCACAAACATATAACTATATTTTTAGTTATGCAACTATTTTTATAATAACATTACTATGAAAATAGTTATAATTTAATAATCAGGTAATTAAAATCTAGGAAATAGCAAAATTCAAAGTTGCTTCGGCATGAACATCAGTTGTATCTATTAACGGAATATCGGTATCTTTATCTGTAATTAATAATGAAAGTTCAGTACAACCCAGAATTACAGCATCAACTGAATGTTTGTTAATAATTTCCAAAACAACATTTTTGCTTTGGTTTTCAACATCTCCTAAAATAAGTTCATTAAAAATGATATTATTGATCATTTCTTGTTCTGCTTCAGATGGAACAACTGCATGAATATTTTGTGCTTTTAATCCATTTTTATAAAATTCTTCCTTCATAGTGTATGCAGTTCCTAATAATAATAATTTTTTATAACCATTCTTAATGGCATAATTTGCTGTACTATCCACAATACTTAAAAGTTGAATGGATGTCCTTTTTGCTATCTCCGAAAAAACACGATGTGGTGTATTAGAAGCAATAACTGCAAAATCGGCTCCTGCCCTTTCTAAAATATTAATTCCTTTTACAAGTTCATTTATATAATCAGTCTGATCAGGATTGTTTTGATAATCTTTCAATTTCCCAAAATCTACACTAAACATTACGATTTCAGGATAATAATGATCCTTATATTTTTGATAATGTTTTTCAATTATTTTTTTATAAAACAACGCAGATGATTGAGGGCTAATACCACCTAATATTCCAATTCTTCTATATTGTTGCATTTATACTTAACTATTAAATCTTACGACTCATAAAGTATTTATAATACTTTTCGGATACTTTACCAAACTTTTCGATTTTTACATCTGAAACTTTATAGGTACAATGTTCACCGGTAACTCCCGAAAAATAAATTTCATATTTATCCGAGTTTTCATCAAGCATAATAATCTTTACTAATTTCTCATCAACATCAAATGCTGCAAGACTTGCATGACATATAGGACAGAAAAAATCCACTTCTTCACCCTTTTCAATTTTAAAAGCAGGATGAAGTATACTCGTGTAATCTCCGACCTTTGAGTTAAGAAGTATAATACCTGGCCTCTTATCCTTTTTAGTTATCGCGGTAAAAATTATTTTATCGCCTACCAATAAGTGACCATTACATTTTGGGCATATAAAATCAGTTTTCATAACATGGTTCCTCCAATTATTATTTTCATATAAGTTACGAAAAATAAGTGTTTATTTCAAAATTTTATTAAGC
>JAUVLS010000014.1 GCA_030600625.1 Bacteroidales bacterium | reverse complement strand
AATAATCCGTTTTATAAATACCTTTTTTTACAAAGTGATTTATATTTTCTTCGTTAGGCACAAGCATTGCATAAATACGAATTTTCATTTCTTCATTTTTCTGAAGAGAATCAATCAGCAGAATTTCTTTTTTGTATAAACTCGCATCACAAACAGATGTTAAGCCTACCGAAAAACAATTCTGTTCGCCTTGTTTTAGTGCTTTAATGGCTGTTTCTCTATCAGTATCAGGAATTAGATCATTAACAAGTCCCATAGCATTGTCAATTAATATTCCAGTTGGTTCACCATCTTTTAAATAAATTTTACCGCCATCAACCTGGGTTTGCGAGTTTATTCCGGCTAACTCAAGTACCTTAGAATTGGCTAATGCTGCATGTCCGTCAACTCGCTTTAAATAAACAGGCTTATCAGGAAATAATTCATCAAGTTTTTCTTTGCCTGGAAACTCTTTAATTTCCCAATCGTTTTGGTCCCAGCTGCGTCCTAAAACCCATTCTGAATTATATTTATTATCATGCTTTTTTATTATTTCTAATATCTCATCGAAAGATTTTGTTCCACGTAAATCAGCTTGTAAAAGTGTCATACAATAACCATAAAAATGACTGTGAGCATCAATAAACCCAGGATACACAAATTTATCCTCTAAATCCAGTATTTGATTTGATTGATATTTAGATAATATTTCTTCTGTTGTACCAAGCTGAACAAACTTTCCACCCTTAACGGCAAAACTTTCAATAATTGAAAAATCATTATCGACTGTATAAACTTTTGCGTTAGTTACAATTAAATCAACTATTTCTTTTTGATTACAAGAACTAATTGTGAGAATACTAAACGTTAGAATGTAAAATAGCTTTTTCATTTTATCATGGGTTATATTAAAAAAGATAAAAATACGCTTTACATTTTAAAAAACTCTTTAATTCTGAATACAATCAATATCTTAAAATAAATACTCTGGTTCCCATTCATATAAAATGCAAGGTTTTTTCATATTGCTATTGAACATATCTTTTGACATTAACCATTCATTATTAACACGTTTCCATACAATTAAATATTTCCCAATATCCAGAATATCATCATCCTTATTATATAAGGTATACTTTCCTATTTCAATTAATTGTTCTTTGTCTCCTTCCAGATCAATTGTTTGCAACTCCGCTTTTGCAAGACCTTTATTCATTGCAGATTGCCAAAAAGCTTTTATTGAAATATGTCCGCAAACAGGGGGCGCAGTTGGCGCCATAATTAAACCATCTTTCGTGTATAAATTACTTAATGATTCTGAATCCTGATTTTTTATTTCTTCCATAAACTTTCTGTTTGGCACAGTAATTTCAGCCAATGCTTTATTTAAACTCCAAGGTTGATTTAATATATTTTCATAAATTTCAATTGACTTTTTTTCTATATCTATTGGCCAAGTGCCTTTAAAAAATTCATCTACCTGATAAAAGAATATATCAGGTTTTTCAACCTGTGGAAAATGTCCCGCATTTTCAATAACGCTTAACTGAGCATTCGGCAATAAATCTACCCATGCTTGTGCACAACCCAGTGGCATCGGATCATCTTCTCCATGGATAATTAAAACAGGAAAAGTAAAATCTTTCATGTCTTCTGTTAAGTCCCAATCTCCTAATGATTTCATCGTATAATACCAATTAGAATTATGCCCCCATATTGTTGAACTCGGACAATTGCAAACATCACCCCACATACGCCTTGTAAGTTCTTGATTTGAATAATACGCTTTTATTAATTCAGTCCAATAATCCCAGCAGGCTTTTACTGTATCAGGCCTAACTAATACAGCTTCCCATAAATTGTCCATTTTCTCCAACGTTAAACTATCAAGTTTAGCCCACAAAGACGGCTCGAAATCTTCATATGAATATTTTCTAGCTGGAGGGCAACTCCCAATTAATACCAACTGATCAATATTCATAGGATATGAAGCAGCATAAATTCCAGCTAATAACCCACCCCAAGAATGACCAATTAAATTCATTTTTTCAATACTAAAATATTGCCGAATCATTTCCAAATCATATATATAATATTGTGCATCCAATAAAAGGGTATCTTTAATTGGTGTTGAATGACCACTTCCTCTCTGGTCATAAAAGAGTAAAGTATATTGAAATGCAAGAGGTTTTAAATCCGGCATTAAATAATAAGAAGGAAGACCCGGTCCTCCATGCAATAAAATAATAGTATCCTTTCCTGATCCAACTAACTGATAAAAAAGCTCCAAAGAATCATTAATAGCTATATATCCTTCTTTTACAGGTAAATGAATGTTAGTATTTTCTTGAGGAATGTTACATTGAGTAAGTAGTGTAACAATGAAAAATAAATACAATATTTTTATGTGCTTAATCATATTACCTCCATTTTTAAATTATATATAAAAGTTAATGAAAATCAATACAAAATTATTACATAAATTATTCAAAGTCAATTTATAATATACTTTATTGGCAAGGAAAAGAGAAATAGAATATTCGAAATGTATTAATAGTTACTATTACATATTAATAATTATAAAACCATACGATTTTTATAAGACCATCTCATAAAGAAAGAAGCAAGAATCAGCATTAATATTCCAATGGCAAAAGTCCATGTAAAACCAAATAATTCATATAACACAATTCCAATTACAGGTGCAAAAACTCCACGAATCCCGGTTAAGAATAAATGAACAGATTGATAATCACCTGCTTCTTCATCACTTCCAAAATATGACAAGCCTATATTCCATGATAAAGTCATTGTGGAGACGAATAAACCATAAAAGATTGTTGATATTATAAGACTTGCATAGATTTTAAAATTCCATATTTCATAATATAAGGGATCGAACTCTGATATTGCAATAAATAAAATGTATCCTGCCATAGCTAAAAATGCATATATAGTAAATTTCCGCGGATCTATTTTCCCGATCAACTTTCCAAAAAATGGAATTATTAAAATAGCAACTATGTTATATACATTCTGATAAAATGCAACACTCGAATAATTCAAAACAAGAACTTCATAGTAAAAAAGGATTATTACAGCCTTTGTACTCATAAAAGCAAAGCCGTAAAACATAAATCCAACTTCGTAATCGAAATATGCTTTATTTGTTTTTAAAATCTTTAATAACTTCTTTATAGAATCTATTGATGATGATATTATACCACCAGTAATATTTGGTATTGTTTTTTGAATATAGTCAATACGAGTAAGCATAATAATACTTATAAACCCAAGTACTCCCAGCACAGGCATGATATAGGTAAAAGCATAATTATCAATATCGAGCAACCAACCAAATAAAAAGATAATTAACATTTGCAGAACTTGCCTTATGGATGTTGATATGCTATACAGTTTTCCAAAATTATCTTTGGAATAAGCGTTTTTCAAAAACAAGTTTATGGCTGGCAATGTAATTGGATAAGATAAATAATAACTAAAGAAAACAAACAGGAAAATATAGTGATAAATTGAATCTACGGCGTAAATCTCAGGATTCCTAGGAAAGAACAACAATGCCAACATTGGTAAATGCGTCAAAAATCCTGCTTTACGTAAAAGCTTTTGTTTATTTTTTGATCTGAATATTAACTCATTAAATACAATAGATAGTAAAAGAACAATAACACTTGATTGAAATAAAAAGCTTAACTGATAACTGGATCCATTTAAACTTTTTACGAATACAAATTCATTTAAGATTAATGCACCACGTATTAATCCATCAATAACCGAAAAAGATACATGGAGTTTAAACGATTTTAATTCCTGTTTATTTAGGTACTTAACTAATCTGAAATTCATGAGTATTAATTAACAATTCATAGACGGGTAAAAATACCTTAAGTTTAATAAACAAATTATACAGATAAAAGTTTAACAGTATTGAGCCTGGTATAAAAAGAACAAATTCAGATTATCAACCCTGCCAGAGTTGCGCTAACAAACTGACGACCAGCATCGTATATTCTGCAATTTTAACAAAAATAACTCTGGCAGGGTTTTTAAACTAGACTCATAATTTAATAATTTAATATTTAAACATTTGAAAAAATATTACCTTTGGATATTTAAAATCAATATTAATGGATAAAAATAAAAAACAAGCACGTTATCAACGAATATATAAACAGTTAGAAGGATTGCTTTCAAAAACAAATGATCCGTTTGCGCGAATGTCATCAATTATAGCGGTTTTACATCACAAAATAGAATACTTTTTTTGGACAGGATTTTATTTCATAAAAGATGATAAATTAGTTGTGGGGCAATACCAGGGGCCAGTAGCTTGTCAGGAACTCAAAAAAGATACCGGAGTTTGCTGGGCAGTAATTAATCAGCAAAAGACTATTATTGTGCCTGATGTTGAAAAATTTCCTGAACATATAACTTGCGATTCTCGTTCAAAATCAGAAATAGTTTTACCTTTAAAAAATCAGGATGGAAATATTATTGGTGTTTTAGACGTTGATAGTAACGAATATAATCAATTTGACGAAATTGACGAACATGAATTAACTAAAATCCTGAAATTGAGATACATGTAATGAAAAGAACAACTCTCTTATTTCTCCTTTTTATAAGTCTTTCATTAAGTTTAAGCGCACAATTAAATATTAACTACTATCTTAATCGTGGTAGAGCACAATTGTATGCCGAAAAATTTAACGATGCAATTGAATCGTTTAATATTGTAATTAGAGTCAAGCCTGAGCTTTCAGAACCTTATTTTATGCGCGGTATAGCAAAATATAATTTAATGGATTACATGGGAGCCGAACAAGATTATAATAAAGCCATTGAATATAAACCAAATCATACTGATGCTTTAAGATACAGAGGTTATACACGAATTAATTTAAAAAAACATTATTTGGCAATAAATGATTTTAATGATGCAATAAAACTTAATGCCATTGAGCCTGATTTTTATGTAACACGAGGATTTTGTAAAATAAAAATAAATCAATATAATCAAGCCATATCTGATTTTAATAAATCGCTCGAAATAACTAAAAAGAATAAGAGAGCCTATTTTTACAGGGGATTAGCCAATAATATGCTTGAAGATACCTTAGGAGCACTTGCTGATTATGAAAAAGCACTCGATATTGATCCGGATTATATTGATGTATATATGAACATAGGAATACTTTATTCTGAGTGGCATAAATTTGATACTGCAATTATTAATTATAATAAGGTCATAGAATTAGATCCCTTAAATGCCAGTGGATATATTAATCGGTCGCTGGCTAATTATCATCTTAAAAAAGTTGAAATATCAATTTTGGATTTGGATACTGCTATTCACATAGAGCCGGATAATTCAATGGCTCTTTTTAACAGAGCATTAATAAAAAATGAAGAAGGAAAAAGGAAGGAAGCAATAAAAGATTTAGATAAAGTAATTGAGTTAAACCCACAAAACATACTATCATATTTTAACAGAGGCTCAATAAAATTGCAGATAAATGATTTGCAAGGTGCTTTTATCGATTTTTCGCATGCTATAGAAATTTACCCCGATTTTGCCAAGGCATATATAAATCGTTCTATTGTTCGACATAAATTGAATGATGCACAAGGAGCTTTTACTGATAGAGAAAAAGCTGATCAGATAATTGAAAATGTTAAGCAAAATCAGGATTCCTATGCAAGTTATGCTGATACTGCTGCTAATTTCCAAAGTTTAATTACACTTAAATCCAGTAGCAGGTTTTATAACAATCCTAAATTTAATGAGCGTATAGTACCCGAAAATAATTTCAAACTGCTGTATGGTGAAAACAATAGTAAATATTTTAAGAGGCTATCTGTGTTATTTGAAAATATTGAAAATATTAAAGGTGAATATTCTGAATTAGGGTTAATTATCGAAAATAAAATTGAAAATGTTTTCGAAACAAACCTTATTAGCAATGAAATTGAAAGATTAAATGTTGAATATAATAATACAAATAATAAAGTTAAAAATCTTATTCAAAGTAGCGTATATAAAAGTTTAATTAAAAATTACAACGGAGCCCTTTCAGATCTTGATCTGGCATTAAAAGCTGACCCGGGTAATTTCATGGTATATTATTGCAGAGCAAATATTAGATCAGAAATGATTGATTATATGAAATTGCTTGAACAGGAAAATGAAGTGATATTGATTAATCCTATGAATAACTCAAATAATATAAGTACATTAAAATCATATGAAAGTATTCGCGATTATGATTTGGTTATTGACGATTACTTAAAATCCCTTGAGCTTGCACCTGAATTTATTTTCTCAGCATATAACCTGGCAAACACATATTTAAAAACACGTGAATATCGTAAAGCAATTGATATTTATAATAATGTTATTAAGTTAGAACCTATATTTGCCGAAGCTTATTATAATCGCGGGTTAACTTACATTTATTTAAAAGAGTCTGAAAATGGGTGTATGGACATGAGTGTATCAGGAGAATTAGGTTTGCAAAATGCTTATACGGTTATTGCCCGTTTCTGCGAAAATTAAAAAACATTTAAGAATCAACAATTTTCTATTTTAAAATACTTCTAAAATCAAAAATCGGCGTTCCTTGTTCGAAATTCAGAAAATCGATAGCTTACATACAGACCTTAATTAAATACTGCATCTTTTTTTAGGTCATTTATAAAATCTGTACTTACCCAATATATATCACTGTTCCCATTTTGAGGAGAGTTATGTAGTTTATAAAATTTTTCTGCAGAAAGTTCTCCCAGATTCGACCTGTTGTCAGAAATCCTTGCCGACATAAAGAAAAAGAATTTACCATCGGGTGATATTGATGGTGACCATTCTTTTGGATCGGCGCTATTTACTGTCGGCCCCATATTTATTGGTTCACTCCATTCATCATTCTCATTTCTGAAATAAATATAATAATCGGTTGCTCCATAAGTATCTGCTAATCCAAAAGTAGGTATTATTATAAATGATTCATCAGGCGAAATAAAAGCATTAAATCTTGCCCTTCCCAAATTTACACCATCTACTTTTTCCGGTTCTGCATATTTCCCATCAATTAATTTTGAACGATATGTAAACTCACTTCGTGATTCCGGATCAAAATGAGTAAAATAAATTGTACCATCATATGTTGTGGTTGGGAAATATTCTCTACTATCTGTATTTATTGGTTCTCCAATATTATAAGGTGTGCCCCACTTATCTCCTTCTCTGTCTGCAACCCAAATATCTTCAGTTCCAATCTTACCGGAATCCACAGGCATATTCGATACAAAAAAGAATTTCTTACCATCGGGTGATATGTGCGGTTCGAAATACAAGTATTCCGAGTTTTTACAGAATTCTACAACTTCAGGTTTAGTCCATGTTCCACTCACAAGTTTAGTTACAAAAATTGTAGTGAATTTAAAATTCCCCACCTCTCTACAAAAGTAAATTTCTTTACCATCAGGCATAAATGTTAAATCTCTTTCTCCTGCTCCGGTAGAAATTATATCTGGAGCAAATAATATAGCAGAATCATCAGGTAATGTCTGACCAAAATATTCGCCTTTTAATTCAGGGAATTTGCATTCTTCTTTTTGCTCAACACAAGCAAAAGCTATTAATATTAAAAGTAAAAAAGATAGATTTTTCATGATATTAAGTTTCATGTATAATATTAAAGATTACAATAAACAATTTTCCCCTATCATTAACAACAAAAATCTACCAATGTGTAAATACATTACACAAACGAATAATTTGAATAAAAAACCGCATTCGGAATTAACCAAATGCGGAAGACTATAATTTAAAAGTAGTATTACATTTTATCTTCTATCCAATTTATTATCTGATCATCAAACGGATTTGTTTTAGGATAAGCTACATCAATCAATTTACCGTTTTCATCAATCATATATTTCTGAAAATTCCATTTTACTTTTGAATCCATTTTCCCATTCAGTTCCTTTTCCGTTAGCCATTGATACAATGGATTAATATCATCTCCTTTCACTGATATTTTCGACATCATAGGGAAAATAACATTATATTCCGATGAACAAAATTGCTTAATCTCAGAATTTGAACCCGGTTCTTGTTTCATAAAGTTGTTTGCAGGAAATCCTATAATAATAAAATCTTTAGAGCTGTATTTCTTATATAGTTTTTGTAAATCTTCATACTGTGGTGTAAGACCACATTTTGATGCAGTATTAACAACCAGTACCTTTTTACCTTTTAATGATGAAAGATTAAAATCTTCTCCATCAATATTTTTAACAGTAAAATCGTGTAAGGATTTGGTTTGTGACATTACCGACAATGAGAATAAGGTAAGTATGATTAATGTAAATGTTTTTTTCATGATTTTAATTTAGCATTAGTAATTAATTTCAAAAACTAAACACCAAATAAACCAATATGTTCAAGAGTATTAATTTTTATTGCCGAGGAAAAAATAAGTAATTGAGAAACTCCAGATCTGATTCTGGGAGTTCTCAAATATAGTTTCCGAAGTAGTTTTAAATAAATCTGTAAATGTTAATTGATACCTTACACCAGCCTGAAATTCTCCAATTCCGGTATTATAAGTTATTCCTAATTCACCCAATCCGCTATAATCAAAATAATTCTCAACTTCCTTTTCATAATATTCACGCCGGTACAATTCATTGTTCACTTCAATATTTTCTTTTTCAGATAAAAAATAAGCAAACGATGTTCCCAGATTAATATAATATTTAAGCTTTGGGCGTTTCCCTATAACTATATGAGTAATGAAGGGCAATTCAATATAATCTAACTTTCTGCTGTATGAATTATTTATAGTATCAAGGTCTTCAGTCCATCCTTTCTGAGTATAGTTAAGTTCAATTTGCAGTCCGAAAACCCACCCATTAGGATACATATCATTGTGGTATTTGTATACTAATCCTCCATTATATCCTAATGTTGTACCCTGTCTTATTCCAGGCGAAAAACTAACCGACGAATAATTAATTCCCTGTTTTATTCCAAATGCATGCGAAGGAATAAATTCATCAGTCTGAGCTGACAATTTAATTGAAACGATTATTATAGAAACAGATAATATAAATAATTTTCTCAAAACGTTCATGTTTTTGTAAGTAGGCAAATATATAATACTCTGCTTAAATTATGCATTTTCACAAAAATACTTTAATTAATCAAAAATAATAATAACTAATTTGAAATAATGGTGCCAGTTTATTAACTTACACATATTATGATTTTTGAACAACCTTCTATATTTCCTTTTGGCTTACGCATTGATGAACCTGTTACAACTATTACTGATTTAATGGTTTCGTTTGTGTGTTTTTATGCTTTCTGTAAGCTCAATAAAATAAATGTTAAAAATAAGGTTCACCTGTATTTAAGGTATTATTTTTTAAGTATGGGAATTGCAACTGCTATTGGGGGAATAATCGGACATGGTTTTCTGTATTTATTTGATGCACAGTGGGAATCTCCTGAGGGGTTTATAAATGTGATTGCAAAGATTTTTGGTGAGAATTTACTGAAAGATGTAGCAAATCCATGGAAATTACCCGGCTGGCTTACAAGTATGTTTTCAATTATGCTTGTTGAACGTGCTTCAATTGAATACGCCCGACCACTAATAAATCGCAAAGTGGGAACATTTTTTGCCTGGCTTAATATTATTGAATTACTGACTTTTGTTACTATTACATTTGTTACTCTTAATTTTTTCTTTGTTGAAGTACACTCGGCTTACGGACTCTTAATAGTAGTTTTAAATTTTAACCTCTTAGTTTTTCTTAAAACAAGAAAACGAGGAAGTAAATTATTCCTTATTGCTATAGGTTTTTCTGCAATCGGAGCATTATTCTTCATGAACAAGTGGGGTTTTTCACCGTGGTTTAATCATTACGACATTAGTCATGTTTTTATGACTTTTAGTGCCTTATATTTTTATATTGGTGCAAAAGAAATATTACACGACCCTGTTTTGTCAAAATAACAATCGAAATTATCTATATATCGAGGTTAGTGGCAAGCAAGAAGAATAATCGTAATAAATGAAAAGTACTGTAAAACAATTAGAAAATTGCAGATATTTTTCAAGTAAAATTGAAAGTGAAAAGTTTTTAAATAAAGAATATGGACATATTGAAAACGACAGACTAAAACAAAAAATAAAGAGAATTAAAAAATTGGTAAAACAAAGAAATTCCATTCGTTAACAAACAAAGGCTATATTTTAAAAAATGAAATACCGGAAATATAAACCATCAAAAAAATTAGAAAAACTCATCGACTCTTATTGGTTGTTTTCAAACTTAAACCAAAATGAGAATCAAAGAATTTTGCCTGATGGTTGTATTGATATAATTTTAAATTTTGGTGAATCAACCGGTTCTATTCCAAAAGAGACAATTGCGGTATCGGGGATGATGACTAAATTTTCAGATGAGACAATTGATAAAAATTCAGAATTATTAGGGATTCGTTTTAAAACCGGTCAATTGAGTAATTTTACAAAACACCCGCTATTTGAAATTAAAAACAAAATAATTAATGCATCTGAAATAATCCCTGAACTCAATATTGAAACAATTGAACAATTAGCAGAAAAGAAGGATATTGAGAATAAATTAATGTTTGTTGAAGAACTTCTTTTAAAAATACTTGATACTAAAAGAACAGTTTCTGACCCTTTGACAACTTCTGTTGCAGATTTTATTCTCACTTCTTCAAACAAAATAAGTATAAATAAAATTGCCGAAAATTACTATATAAGTTTACGTCAGTTGGAAAGAAGATTTAAAAATAATATTGGAGTAACATTAAAAGAATTTACCAATATTGTCAGATTCAAGCAAACAATAAGAAATATTGCAAACAACCGCGATAAAAGCCTTTTGCACATAGCATTTGATAACGGTTATTACGACCATTCACATTTAACAAATGAAATTAAACGAATTTCGGGACAAATTCCTTCCGACTTCAGATAATGTCGTTTTTTTCCAAAGCATTACATTTTGAATAGTGGTATTTTTGATTATTATTAAATTTTTAAACGGAAGAAATTATGGAATTAAAATCATTGACACCAAATTTAATGGTAAAGAATGTAAACGAGACTTTGGAATATTATACAAATATTCTTGGGTTTACTTTATTACAAACAGTTCCTGAAAAAGGAATATTTGATTGGGGATTTGTAAAATTAGATAATGTTAAATTGATGATTCAAAAAGACACATCAATAAAAGCAGAATACAAGGAACTTGAAAACTACGAAAAAGGCGGTGCTTTAACTCTTTACATACAGGTTGAGGATTTACAAAAATGGCATGAAACAATAAAAGACAAAGCCAATGTAATAAATCCAATGCATAAAACATTTTACGGAGCAAATGAATTTGCCATTATGGACATTAATGGTTTTATTCTTACTTTTTCAGACATTCTCGAATAAATATAAGCCACTTATGAATATCGAAGAATATAGAACGTTTTGTTTGTCATTACAAGAAGCAGAGGAAGGAATGCCTTTTGACAAAAAAACTTTAGTTTTTACAATCAAAGGAAAAATGTTTAGTTTAACAAATAGTATTGAAACATTTGAATTGATAAATGTAAAATGCAAGCCCGAAGAAGCAATAATTTTAAGAGAACGATTTAATGCAGTAATTCCCGGTTACTACATGAATAAAAAACATTGGAATAGTATTAAAATTGACGGGACAATTCCTGACAAACAAATCAAAGATTGGATTAAAAATTCATACAGATTAGTTGTTTCCACACTTCCAAAGAAAATCCAAAAAGAATTGACAAACAAGGAATAACTATCGTCAAAACATATAACAAATAGCAGAGAAAGTGCAAACCATTAAGGTTTGTGCTTTTTTCTCAATAAGTCACGGGGTGACTAAAAAGATTAGTTATTCCCTGATGAGGTTTATATGATTCACCCCGTGACTATCAAACGATTAAATAGTTTACTGCGGATTTAAAGATTTACTAAAAAAGTTGGTGCAATCTAATTTTATATTAATACATAGCCCAAATGTTTCAGAGATTGTTAATAATTATCATTTAAAAAAACAATATCAATTCATTGATTATCTACAATAAAAATATATCTTAGTCGAAACTAAATTGAAACAATTAAACTAAAAAAACATGGAATCTAATCAGAACGATTATCACATCAGTTTTTTTAAACCTACTACTGCCCAAGCCAAATGGAACAGAAATTTGGCCATTAAATTAATTTTGATTTGGGCTGTTGCAGTTTTTGGTTTTCATTTCCTTTTAAGGGCAATTGAAAAACCAACTCCTGAAGAATCGTATGTAAAATATGAAATGGTTTGGGAAAACATTTTAGCAGAAAGTGCAAGCGTAGAAGAAATGCAAATCTTTGCACATTCTTCACTTTCCGTTATTGGAAAAGTGTTTATTAAGCCTGAACACAAAATAGCGTTAAATAACGCAGTTAGCTGGACGGCATTTCAGTTAGCCGATTCTTCTCAAAAAGAACTTTTAATTGATAAAACCAAAGAATTTGAAAAACTAAAAGAAGAAGTTACTTCAATTTCTGACCCTGAGTATATTAATGCTAAAAATTCACTTTCTCAAGTAGCAAGTTCGATTTTAGGATTACAAAATAGTGATCCAAGAATCAATGTTGTAGCTTTTAGTTTAGTATCAACTGAAATGGAATTATTTAAAGCTGAAAACAAAGATATGATTCCAACAATAATGTCTACTTATCTTATCCATAATCAGTCATTTTTAACTGATTTTAAATTTTTAGGATTTCCTTTTCATTATTTCTATTCCGCAATCTTTTTATTAGTATTGTTTGTATTCTTATGCTGGTTGTATTGCTATCGTGTAGATAAAATGAATGCTAAGTTAGACATAGAAGAGTAAATAGTTACATTTCAAAATTTATTACTATGAAAAAGTTTTTATTACCTATAATATTATTACTTACACC
>JAUVLS010000055.1 GCA_030600625.1 Bacteroidales bacterium | reverse complement strand
AGTATAATTAAATCGTTTACTGAAATTTGTACCAATGTATAATTTGGGTCACCATTTGTTAAATATGACCATACAAAAACCATAGCTGTACATGGCGCTGCTCCTAACAAAATAGCCCCTGCAATATATTCGCCTGCTAATTCAGGTTCAATATATGCACCATAAAGTTTTGAAAAGAAAATCCATGCAAAAAATGCCATTGTAAAAGGCTTAATCAACCAGTTAACAACTAATGTCAGGATTAATCCTTTAGGTCTTTTACCGATATTCTTTATACTTGAAAAGTCCACTTGCAACATCATTGGGTAAATCATAAGCCAAATTAATACAGCTACAGGAATATTCACTTTGAACATTTCCATTTGACTCAAAAATTGCATGCTGTCACCGAAAAAATGTCCAATAGTAATACCACCGGCTATACATAATGCAACCCAAAGTGATAAATATTTTTCAAAGAATCCAATGCGTTTTTTTTGTGCCATATCTATTTTATATTTTCAGTATAGAATTTTGAAAATGCTTCTTTAATTTCATCTCGCACACGATAAAACTCACTCATTATAAACTCTTTGGAACCTTTAACATGTGATGGATCATCAAAACCAATATGTAACCTATTTTTAACCTTTCCTGTAAAGGCAGGACAAGCTTCATTTGCTCCACCACAAACAGTTATTACATAATTCCATTCATCATTTAAATATTTTTCAACTTGGTCTGAGGTGTGAAAGCTAATATCAATACCAATTTCTTTCATTACTAAAACAGCCTTCGAATTCAGTTTGCCAGAAGCTTCAGTTCCGGCTGACAAAACAGTAATCTTTTTATCAAATGACTGCAGAAATCCCTGGGCCATTTGACTACGACACGAATTACCTGTGCAAAGGATTAAAATTTTCATTCTACAGTTATATTAAAAGAATAAATCATCCAAATATACACTATTTGTACATTTGTTCAATTAAGAACTTACAAACAAAAAGCTGTGCAATACGCACAGCTTGAATGTGTTTAAAATAATAATGTTATAATTATAATCCTATAGATTTCAAGAATGCCTTTTCATTCGGCTCTCTTCCAAGGAATTCTTTTACTATCTCCATTTCATCAATTGTAGAGCCACGCTCAAGAACCACTTTCTTTAATTTCAGTCCGGTTTCCTGATTCATAATTCCATTTTGTTCGAAAACCGAAAACATATCTTCGGCAAATACTTTAGCCCACAGATAACCGTAATAACCGGCAGCATAACCATTTAAGTGGCCGAACCCGGCTTCAAAATGTGTGCCTTGCTGAAACTTATATAAAGTAATTTCATTTTGTAGTTTTTTTACCAACTCAGTTGTTGATTTTGCACCATTTGCATCATATTTATCATGATAAGTCATATCCAGCGTTCCATAAAATATTTGTTGTATGGTCTGCAAACCTGAGCCTACATTTCTTGCAGCAATCATTTTATTGTGCAAGTCTTTTGGTAAAACTTCTCCTGTGTTATAGTGCTTTGCAAAAAGACTTAATGCTTCATAATTCCATGCCCAATTTTCAAAAATTTGCGATGGCATCTCAACAAAATCTCGTGCTACATTAGTTCCTGACTGCGATACTAATTCTGCCTTTGTTAAAAGATCGTGCATTAAATGTCCAAACTCGTGAAAGAAAGTTTCAACATCGTTATGTGGCATTAAAGTCGGAACATCATCAGTAGCTTTAGGAAAGTTACATACTAAACTTGCTGTTGGTATTTGATATTCATCTCCTGCTAATTTCCCTGAAATCATTCCAAAACAAGCTGCATGACTAAATTTATTTTCACGTGGATATAAATCAAGATAAAACCTTGCAATTAACTCATTGTTTTCTTTTACCTCGTAAAAACGAACCTCATCACTCCATACCGATGGATTCTTAACTTCTTCGAATTTAACACCATAAAGATGCTGAGCAATTTTAAACAACCCATCGATAATATTACTAACTTTGAAATATTCCTTTAGTTTCTGATTATCCAGTTCGTACTTATCCTTTAAAAGAATATTGTTATAAAATGAAGCTTCCCACGAAGCTATTTTCTTTATAGAATTATCACCAATATACTTTCGTTTTACATCTAAAAGTTCTTCATAATCTCGTTCAGCCTTAGTACGTACTTTTTCTTTCAAACTATTTTCGAAGTCCCACACGTTTTGTGGATTTTTAGCCATTCTATTTTCAGTTCTATACTCGGCAAAAGTTTTATAACCAAGTAAGGCAGCCAGTTTTTCTCTTTCAATTAAAATCTGTTTTAATATGTCGAGATTTTTATCAGCGGCAATATTCTTAAACTTTTTAGCAAGTTTTTCACGTGCTTCATTTGATTTTGAATATTTCATGAATGGAATATATGATGGATATTCCATACCAATTTTATATGTTCCATCCTCTTGTCGATGTACATTTTTATAATCATCCGGCAATCCATCAATTTGAGCTTCTGTAACAATTAAAGAATCCTTATGAGAACTAATATTTGAGTCAAACTGAATTCCCAGATCAGATAATTTATCTTGAATGACTTTTAATTCATCTCTTTTTTCTTTTGGTAAGGCAAAACCATTACGTTCGAACTCTTCAACAGTTTCTTTTAAATATTTTTTGTTTGCACCTGTTAACCTGGCAGCTTCTTCTTCTGATGCATATGTTTTTACAGCTTTATAAAGATTCTCACTTAAAGCAATCTCATTAAAGAATTTTCCAAATTCTGCTGTACTTTCTAAACATTTGTTTCTAATATCATCGTCAGGATGAACATAAGCTAACAAAGAAATCACCTCGTTAACTTTCATTAAATCATTGTAAATATTATCCAACGATCGCATTGTATTTTCAAATGTTTTTTCATCTGAGGATACAGTGTAAATATTATTCAGGTTTTCTTTTGCCAGATTAATTGATTCAGATGTGGCATCAGTAACATGCTGCGCTGTAATACTTTTAAAGTCTATAATTTGATTTAAATCATTAAATAATGGGTTTTTCATACTGATTTCGTTTTTATTACATGAAATTAATCCTGTACCGATTAACAAAATTGTTAAAAAATAGTTTAGTGCTTTTACTTTTTTCATTTTATACAGATTTTATAAGGAAGTTTTAAGGTCACAAAATTAATATTTTATAAATTACACGGTATTAATATTTAACTTTTATTACGATAAGTTTTCGCTATGAATATTAAAAGACTAGTTGACAATTTAAAAAACACTTACATACTGCAAAAAATGCAATATCTTTCAGATCAAGAAGGGATAATGCGCAGATATATACACGAGAAAGAAAATTGGGATTTGCATCTAAAAAAATCAAAAAGTTTTATTTTAAAAGCTGCGGAAACAAAACAAAAAGGCAAAATGGTGGTTTTAGGAAGTGGTTGGTTACTTGATTTGCCTTTAGATGATTTATCTAAACAATTCAAAGAAATTATTTTAGTTGATATAGTTCACCCAAAACAGGTTTTACGAAAAATTGAAAAATATTCTAATGTAACTGTGTTAAAAGCAGATATTACAGGAGGCCTGATTAGTTACATTTATCGTACTATAAAAACAGATAAAAAGAAAAAACAAAAGACATTGTTAACGTCAGCCAATTTATTTTCGTTTTCATTACCTGAAAATACTGATTTTGTAATTTCGTTAAATGTTATGTGTCAGTTACACATTATTTTAATTGATTACATTAAAAAATTCAATATATATTCCGATTCTGAATTACAAAACCTGGTTACCTATATTCAACAATCGCACATTAATATGTTACCGAAAGGAAAATCTTGTTTAATTACTGATATTGAAGAAGAAATTTTAGAAGAAGATAAACTTATTGGTATGAATCCATTAATTCGGGTAGATTTACCAACAGGAAATTTTTTCACAAACTGGCAATGGAAGTTTGATTCTTTAATGACTTACAGAGACGATTTTAAAACATTTTTTAATACAACTGCAATAGATTTTTAAGGCATCTTAAATTCGCAAGCCGTAGCACGGCTATTTTGATAATCAGTAAATTAATTGTAATTTATTATCATCTTTATAAGTAAGCCGTGCCACGGCTAATCGCTTAATCTGCAAACGAATAAAAATTCACCTGCGGATATTAGGAAGTAAAAAAAACGCATGAGCAAGAATTTTGAAATGATTATTACGGATTTGGATGGAACTCTTTTAAATAATAATAGAGAAGTGAGTTTGACTGATATGAAAACTTTGTTTTGGTTAGGCGAAAACAACATAATCAGGGTAATTGCAACCGGACGCAATTTTTTCTCTTTAAGGCAAGTATTAAAAGATAACTTCCCGATTGATTACCTGATTTTCTCATCTGGCGCAGGTGTTTACGACTGGAAAAATAAAACACTGATGCATTCTCAGTATATGCCTGACTATGAAGTAAAACAAATATCTGAAATATTAATTAGTCACAAAGTGGATTTTATGATTCATGAAATGATTCCTGAGAACCACAAATTTGTTTATCATCGTTCCGGAAATCACAATCCTGACTTTGAACGAAGAATTAAAATATACAATGATTTTGCCGTTGAACTTAATCCAAAAACAGAAAGTTACCAACATGCCTGTCAGATTATAGCAGTATTTCCTAACAACATTAGTCTCTTTGATGAAATTAAACAAAAATTTAGTGACATTAAAATAATTCGCACAACCTCACCATTAGACGGAGATTCAATATGGATGGAAATTTTCCCGGAAATAGTTTCAAAGGGATATGGAATAGATTGGCTTTGCAAAGAATTAAATACAGACCCGGTTAAAACAATAAGTATTGGAAATGATTATAACGACATAGATATGCTTGAGTATACTGCTGAGAAATTTGTTGTTGATAATGCACCAGATGATTTAAAAGAAAAATTCCCTGTGTGTAAAAGCAACCAGAAAAATGGTTTTACCGATGTTGTCTTAAGATTTTTTGATGTTTTTAATCTCTAAACGGTAAAATTGTTTTTATAAAAAATCTATCTAAACCTATATCTTACACCTATCGACACATCAATTAGTTTAGGATATCCCGGAACTAATGTTGCTGAAAGATCTAATGATTTTCTTAATCTATAATTAAACTCTAATTCGCCTCCGTACCATAGAAATTTATATTGCCAGAAATCAGTTTCATTTCCATTGTAAAATCCTGAATTAACATAATTATCGAATTTTGAATACCAACTTCTTCTATAAATAAATGTTGGTCCCAATCCACCATTGATTGAAAATTTTCCCTTTTGTAAAATGACACCTCTAAAACCCACATGAAGTAGGCCTGAAAAAAGCCCTCCGCAATCAGAATAAAAAGCAGTTACAGTTTTAAAGGAGAGTTTGTCTTTATGAAAAAAAGATTCATATCCAAAATATATTCCCAGGTTAATAACTGCAACTCCGTTCCTGTCAATTTTCGTAGGCATATTGTCAGCATTAACATCACCATCAGGATGAAAGCTGAAACCGAAAAATTTAACTGTAAAATTATCCTGTGAAGACCCAATTATGGAAACAAGCATTAATAAAATAACCAGGATTCTCTTTTTCATTAAAATGTAATTACTAAAAGGCAACAAATTTACACGAAGTTTTATAATTTTCTCCATTAAAAAAATGGAGTTCATGTTGAAAACTCCATTTTAAACAATTTGATGATTTTTATTTTTCAAAAAATGCTTCTATCCCCGGATAATGAAATTTACGTTTAGCTATATCCAAAGGAAAAATAAAATATTTAATCTCCGCCTCAGAACAAACATTACCTTCCGAATTTAACAGTTCAGCATGAATAGCAGCAAACTTTCTATTCTGATCAACCAGTTTTGCACGAATAGTTAATTTTCCTTTATCTGTAAATACAGTATTTTTATATTTTACATTCAAGGTTGCAGTAACTCCGGCAGTTTTTACTTTTACAGAAACAACCCAACTTGCAATTTCATCTAAAATTGTCGATTGAATTCCTCCATGTAAAATATTACCATAACCTGCTAAATGCTTTTTAGGCACCCAATCACTAACAACATAGTCTCCGTCTTCATAAAATTCCATTTGTAATCCAAGTTGGTTATTCGGAGAACACCCGAAACAATTGTAACCTTCAAGATTTGAATAAGGATTTATTATTTTTCTCATTTTTTTAATAATGTGTGCTATTAATATTCGAAAGATCTACCTGTAATTGATTCAATAGGAATTTTTATTATTAATACATTATCTACAGATGGTTTTGAATATTTAAATTCTTTATCTGTATAATTTTTCATGAAAATATTCAAGCCTTTTATCTTTTCATCATAATCATTAACGAACATAGCATGGCCATGAGCCAAAACACCTTTATAAGCAAATCGCCACGAACACGCTACCTGCTCATGCCTGGAAAAAAGTTTGTGATCTGTATCAAATTCAACACAAACTTTATTGTTTCTTTTTAAGATCTCTACCTTCTTACCTTCTTTGCCACAATGTAACCAAATAGCCTGATCATCATAGCCAAAATTCATTGCAAGCACATAAGGCGAATCACCATCGACCATTCCTACACGACAAATTTTACAGTTCTTAATAATTCCCTCGAGTTCATCAATTTCAACAATATCTTTAATTGCATTATCACGCTTAGCCATAAAGGTTTACTATTAAATTAATACATTTAAAATGATTATAAAGATACGAATTTGAGAAAGTTTAAAATATAAATAAACGAAATTTTAATTTTCCGGCATGTTAAACAAAGGTATTGTAAATGTAATAAAAATTATGCTTAATAAAAGCTCTATGTCGAATAAGGTTTCGACATTAACTATTGATGTTATTTAGAAAAAACACTCAATAAACAACACTCAATAAACAATAAAAAAGTTAAAAGAAAACCAACTGATTAGTTACAAATTTTTAATTTTCTGCCATGTTAAACAAGGGTAGTGTAAATGTAATCGTTGTTCCTTCTCCTTTTGCACTTTCTATAAAGATATCGCCATTATTCATAGTTACGAATTCTTTACAAAAGAATAATCCTAAGCCTTTTCCTGTTTCACCGTTGGTTCCTTTTCCATGTCCATTAGTCAAATCGAAAACCATTTCCCTTTTTTCTTTTGGTATTCCTATTCCTGAATCTTTAACCCAAACTTTAGCGCATTGTTGATTACTATCAATTCCAACAATAATTTCCCCTTTTTCCGGTGTAAATTTTACAGCATTATTTAATAAGTTTCTCATTACCGTGAATAACATATTTCTATCGACAAAAACCATAACATCTTTTGAAGATGTAAATTTCAAATCAATATTTTTAATTTCAGCAATTGGGCGATAAACCTCTATGGTTTCTAAGATATTTTCTTTTAATCTTAAATTTTCCGGTTTATACGGGAACTTCCCTTGTTGATTTAATGCCCAGCTTAATAAGTTATCAATTAATGACAATACATTGTTAACAGATAATTCAAGGGTTTTTGAAAGTTTTTTTAAGGATTTGTAATCTTGCTCTTCTACCCAATAAGGTATTAATTGGGCAATACTATCCATAGAAACTAACGGACTGCGTAAATCGTGGGCAATTATTTGGAATAACCTGTCTTTTGTTTTATTAGACTCTATTAATTCATCATTCTGCTTTGCAATTTCGATCCTTTGATCAGTAATTTTATTATTTTGTTTTATAAGAATTTGATTGAGTTTTTTGCGCTTTTTATTATCATTAAAATAATACACCAATAATGATATCGCTAAAACAGAAACAAG
>JAUVLS010000019.1 GCA_030600625.1 Bacteroidales bacterium | reverse complement strand
CAGATTTTATGTGTCCTGAATTGATGTTAATTATAGAAACCGATGGTGCTAGTCATTTAGTTGATGGAGCAGAAGAAAAAGATTTAACTCGTCAAAAAAAATTAGAGCAAGCTGGTTTTACAGTTTTGCGTTTTGAAGATGGAGCTGTTTTAAATAACCTATTAATGGTTCTGACCATTATAGAACAAGAAGTTTCTAAATTATCAAATGCATGCAATTCACCCCTATAATCCCCTCAAGGGGATACTTGCTTCGATTAAAATTGATATTAAATTAGAAGTCCTCCCTTGAGGGAGGTGTCCGAAGGACAGAGGGTGAAGTAATCCTAAAATAAAACTTTTGGACTAATTTATTAACCAAGATTTTCTTTTTATACAGAGCAGCTAAAATTTATGCTAAATTTTTTTATCCCACAGAAATATGAAGTGATCCCAAATCTGGTTAGTAAAGAATCAAAAGCCCGGAATAATATAGCTATTCTTCGAATTGTAAACTTAAATCCTCCAGACTTTCCATAGATCCAACCATTGTTACAATATCTCCTCTTCTCAGTCTGGTATATCCATGTGAAATAAGCATTTGTCCTTTTCTTTTTACATATAAAATAAGGACATCAGGAGGTAGTCGTAAATTACGTAAAGCAATTCCATGTATGTTTTTATCCTGCACTTTAATGTCAACCATAGTTTTGTTATCATCATCCTCACCAAATATAAGTGATGCAGAAATTGGAGAACGTACAAATTGTTCTATTAATTTGCTTATGGCTGTGGAAGGATCAACAACTAATGCTCCAAGCTCATGAAATTTGTCTGCATAAATTGAATCAAACAAACGAACAATAATCATTTTAGTTCCAATGTTTTCGTAGATTAATTCGCACACTTTATAATTCTCATCATCAGATAACATCAGAATTATAGTTTCAAACTTTTTTATATTAATTGCATTAAGACATTTTACACTTAATCCTTCTAAAAAATGAATTTTTACATCTGTAATATGTTGAATATTTTTTCTTTTTTTGATTGAAGCAATTTCAACGGAATAGTTCTCGTTTTGCAAATCTCTGGCCAAATTTAAAGATTGATGTTCTAAACCAAAAATTAAAGCAGTTTTATTGGTTCTGTCTGAAGATTTCGAAGGGAGATGACTTTCGCCAACTAATTTTATAGCCCACTTAAAAAGAGGTGGTCCTATTAGTTGATTTAATACTATTACCGCAATTATTATTGTTGCAAACTGACCGCCCCAATCCGGAAAAACTTCAGCAACTTCAAACGCTAAAGCCAATCCAACGCCAGCTTGAGTAACATATGGCATCCATCCTATTAGCTTATATATTTTTGGATCTTTGGCCAAAGTGCTTCCAATAAAAGCTCCTATTATCATGGTAATTAAACGAACAAAGAATATAATAAGAGCAACAGACCATGTTTTTAACAAGATTTCTATTGACAATGTAGCTCCTGTAAGAGTAAAAAAAGCTGCATAAACTAAAGGACCGGCATCTCCTATAATTTTATGAAAATCAAGTCTCATCTTACTATAATTGGTAATCCAAAAACTTGCTATAATACAAACCAGTAAGGGCTCAATTAATAATTCAAATGGAAGAAAAGAGAAAGTATTATCACGTAAAAAATGAGAAAATTCATAAACACCAAATCCAAGTATTAAAATAAAAATAGCTTTTATATAATCAGATACTGGAATCACTAGTAAAACTTCGATAATTTTCGCAAGAATAAACCCAAATATGAATGTTAGTACTAACTCAAAAATTAAATAAATAATGAAATCTAAATGGAAATCGGTTCCATGAATCAATACATTTGCTATTGACAAACAAATTGTGAAAAGAAAAATAACTAACACATCTTTAATCACAGTAACACTTATAGCCGTTTTTGTGAAGGGCCCTTTTGCACGCATTTCACTAATTACAGCAATTGCAGATGAAGGAGATCGTGCCACAAATATAGTTCCTGTTAAAATTGATACAGCTATCTTTGATTCATGAGACATTCCCTGCATGAATGGAACAATATCAGCAATATAATACATAGTTAATGACCCAAGAATAAAAGTAACCACTAATTGCCCGAATGTATTCCATACAATACTTTTAATACTATTTCGTATTTCTTTAAGATAAAGCTCAGCACCTGCAGCAAAAGCAATAAAAGCAAGAGAAGTGTAGTTAATAAAATCTAATTTACCAATTGAATCAATACGAATTAAATCTAAACCATACGGACCAATAAGTATACCAGATAAAAGAAAACCTGTAATTAAGGGAAATTTTATTTTCTGAAAGAATTTAGCTACCTGATTGCTGGCAATAACAACCCAGATAAATGCAAAAAGAATAATTAATATTTGACCGAATTCTATCATAAATACTTTTGCTAATTGTTCTCAAAATAGCGTAAAAATAGAAATAAATCAAATTATCAAATAAAATAATTAGTAAATCATTCTAATTTAAGAGATTAATAATCACGTATAATTTATTGATTATTTATAAATGTTTCGATTTTTTCCCAGGAAATGTATTTGAAATTCTGATTTCTTAGAGTATCCTTACTAAAATTATATCCATCTTGTACTACCAGCATTCCTTTAGGAAAGTTTTCGTTAAAAGGGAAATTAACAAGTTCAATACCATCTGTTTCAATAACTCCGTCAATATCGCCATCGTCAATTACAAAGCTAAATAAGTATTTATCTGTTTCGCCTGTTTCAAAAACTGCATAAGAAAAATTTCCCTGGCTTGATGCAATAAGGTAAGTTTTTTCATCGGTTTTATATAATGCCAGTCCCTCAATATCGGAAGATACAAGTGATCTATCTGTAGGATTACTGCTTTCTACCCAAATGGTTTCAAATTCATATTCAGGTTCTGCATTTAGCTTTAAAATACCTTCTTCTTCAACTCCAATATATAAAATCCCTTCTTTATCGTCAGCAACCATTCCTTCAGGTTTACTACTAACTTTAAAATTACGAACAAGATCGGCACCTAGTTTTTCATTTTGCGAATTCAGTTCCCATTGCTCAACCTCACCTCCTTCTCCGTTCACAAATACATAATATTTCCCACTTACTGCACTTTTATACATACAAAGCCCGTACACCAAATCAACCGATGATTTAATGTTCAAAATTGTATCCGATAATGTAAGTGTCTTTTTATCAATATAAAACACTGAAACAGAATTTAATGTACAGTTACTACCTGCAACCAGAACAACATTTTGATCGTTATAAACAAAATCATCTCTTAAATCGATATTATTAATACAACCGGGTTGTACATATTGTAGTTCCTTTCCATTCAAATCATAAACATGAACACCGCCTTTTTTATTAGTACCAAGTATTAAACTTTTTTCAGGATTCTCTGTATTTACCCAAATAGCAGGATCATCAGCAGCATCTATTCCTGGTTCACTCGCAACTTCATCGGTTTCCAAATCTGCGGTTATAACATTTGTAAAAATCTGTTGTTTTTTTATTGCATTGCCCAAATAAACGGAAAATCCACTTGAATCAAGCGTTTCCCAATACTTCTCGATTGATTGTTTTTTATTGTTGAAATCCTTGTTATTACACGAAAACAATAAAACAGAAATAAAAACAGTAAATAATAAACTCAAAACTTTCATATAAATAGAGTCTTTAAAATAAGGAAAGTAAATTTATAAAAAAATATTGATTTGTTGTTAACAAAAAAGAGAGTGCTTAAAATAAACACCCTCTTTTTAGAACAATTTTCTTTAAAAAGTTATTTTTTCAGAACTTTCTTCATTACTTCATCTTTATCTAATTTCTTAGTACAAAAAAACCAGTCTTCACATTTCATATCCTTACTTTCCATACGCTCCTCTGCCATTCCACATGATCCTGCAGGTGATACAATTACATCATCGCCAGGACGCCAGTCAGCCGGTGTAGCTACTCCAAATTCATCTGATGTTTGCATAGCAATAAGAGCCCTGTAAAGCTCATCGAAATTACGACCTAAGCTTAATGGATAATAAATAATTGCACGAATAATTCCTTTAGGATCGATAAAAAATACAGCCCTTACTGCTTTTGTACTATCTTCGTTAGGTTGAATCATACCATATTTCTTGGCTACATCCATTTTGATATCTTCAATTAAAGGGAATTTAACTTCAATATCCTTCATTCCTTTATACTCAATTTTTTCTTTAATGGTACGCAACCATGCAATATGGCTATATAATCCATCAATTGATAAACCTATAAGATCACAATTTGCTTCGTTAAATTGCTTTTCCATACTAGCAAATGTCATAAACTCCGAGGTACAAACCGGTGTAAAATCTGCAGGGTGACTAAATAATATTGTCCATTTTCCTTTATAATCTGATGGAAAATTTATTTCGCCCTGAGTTGTTACTGCCTTAAATTCCGGTGCAGCATCACCAATACGTGGCATTGAAATTACTTCTTGTTGTTCTAATTTTTCTTCCATTTTTTTAAGTTTTTTGTTAATATTAATTTAAAAAATTTCCTATAATTTGTAATTTGACATCTTCTATTTTAAAATTTTTAATTTCATTTTTCTTGAAATAGTCTTCTATTATTTTGTTCAAATCATCATCATAATAATCTTCTATCTTGTTCGATTCTAAACAATATAAATGATGGTGTTTATCTAAAACAGCATCATAACGCATAATGTCTCTATCTGTTTTTACCTTTTTAATAATCCCTTTTTCGACATAAGTTTCAAGCGTTTTGTACACTGTACCAACCGCTATATTTGGGTGATTTGACTTGATGAATTCTATCACCTTTTCGGCTGAAGGATGATTACCTAACTCAATTACTGCCTCTAAAACTGCTAATCGTTGAGGAGTTACTTTTAATCCTTTATCAATTAATATATTTCTTATTTCACCAAATTCCATTAATAAATACTATTAGTTAATAACTATTCTTATTTAAGAACAAATACAGTTACAAAATGTTCACAGAATATAAATTTTAAATTATTAAAAAGATTTTGTTTTTAGTAGTAGTTTTTTATTAAATTTATATCGAAACATCATTATATTAATTATGATTATTGACAAGGAATGAGTCCTGCATGGACGATAGAATACTATCGCAGCTATGCTGCTTTAAAATTATTTACGGTAATTTTCTACCATAATATCATTGCTACGCAATTATTTTTAATCCAATTATTAAAAACATAAACAGATATGAACAAAACAACAAATCTAATATCGGGCATTTTCCTAACCATTATTATTTTCGGATTAGGTGCTATTGCTTCACGTATTTTTCACATTAATAGTGAGTTCATACCGGAATCATTCCTTACACATACTACAATGTTAGTGGTTTCATTGATTATTATTTATATTTATATAAAGAATGATATTCTTAAATTCCAATTTCAAAAAGTTAAGTTCAAATATTATATCTATGGGATATTAATTGCAATAACAGCAACCATATTTGCGCATATTCTGGTTACAATAATTTTGGAAATTTTCGGATTTCAGATTGATCCATCAGGAAATGGACATACAGGAATTGCCGGTTTTAGTCCATTACAATTTTTCTTCTTTGTATTTTTATATGCCAGTATTTGCGAAGAATTTTTATTCAGGGGATTTACCCAGAATTTCTTTGAACCATTAAAATCGATTGGCTTTCGTTTTAGTAAAAATATTTTTGTTAGTATGCCTGTATTATTAAGTGGCGTGCTTTTCGGATTAGCACACTTAATTTTATTAACAAGTAATACAAGTGGGCCTATGATTTTTAGAATAGTTATTTTTGCAACAACATTAGGATTTGTCGCAGGATATTTTCAGGAAAAGCATAAAAGCATTTTACCTGCAATTATTATTCACATGACAGGAAATTTGCCGGGGCTTATAATGAGTTTTGTGTTATAAACTACTTATAGTAAATTCAATATATTTTCTATCTGAAATTTATTCTCTGGTAAATAATTTGTTGCTACATCCCAAATTATTTCATAGTCAACGCCAAAATATTCATGAGATACTTTGTTTCTTAATAAATACATCTCAGCCCAAGGAACCTCTGAATATTTTTCTTTAATTTCTTCAGGTAAATTCTTTGAAGCTTCACCAATTATCTCGAAATTTCTGATTACAGCGTCAACTGTTTTATAATCTCTTTTAAAGTCAATAAACGTATAGTTATCAATATATTCAGAGATACGATTTATAGCTGTCAAAATATCCTCAAGATACATTCGATATGTTCGATTCTCTTTTTTCACCTACACGTAATTGACTTGTTTTAATATACTGTCTTTAATTTGGTCTTTGAGAGCGTTTTTGGTAACCAAATCTATTTTCCGGCCAAATATTTTCTCAAGATATAATTCAAGTGAAAAAAATTTCCAACCAATAGGTCTTTCTAATTCTACAAGTAAATCAATGTCGCTATTTTCATTGTATGAATCGTCAGCAAAAGAACCAAATAATCCTATTTCCTTAACTGCATAGTCTTTATTGAGTATTGGTTTTAACTCTCTCAGTTTAGATAATATGTCATTCTTTGTAATCATACCTCAAATATAATCATTTTACTAATTTTTATACATCGATTCTCTTAATTCCTGTATGTTCACGTTAGAAATATAATCATCATATTCCATAAGCTTATCGATAATACCGTTTGGTGTTAATTCAATAATGCGATTAGCAACAGTATGTATAAATTCATGATCATGTGAAGACATTAATATATTTCCTTTGAATTTTCTCAGAGTATTATTAAATGCCTGAATTGATTCTAAATCTAAATGATTTGTTGGTGTATCTAACACTAAAACATTTGCATTTGCAAGCATCATTTTAGCAAGCATACAACGCATTTTTTCACCACCGGAAAGCACTTTTGTTTTTTTAAATATTTCTTCGCCTGAAAAAAGCATTTTGCCAAGATATCCACGTAAAAACAATTCACTTGAATCATCAGAGAACTGACCAAGCCATTCGACAAGAGTCATGTTATTATCGAAAAAACCGGCATTATCCAAAGGTAAATATGCAGTTTTAATTGTTTGTCCCCATTCAAATGAACCTGAATCGGGCTTTATTTTTTCGTTTAATATTTCGAATAATGCGGTCATTGCACGATGATCGCGTGAAAGAAAAATAACCTTCTCTCCTTTCTGTATTGTAAAATCCAGATCTTTAAAAAGTAAATCATCATTAATGCTTTTACTTAATCCCTTTACTTCAAGAATTTTATTTCCGGGTTCGCGTTCCGGTTTAAATATAATGCCTGGATATTTACGTGTTGATGGTTCAATTTCTTCAATATTTAGTTTCTCAATCATCTTTTTACGGCTGGTTGTTTGTTTTGATTTAGCCACATTAGCACTAAAACGTTGAATAAACTGAAGCAATTCTTTTTTCTTTTCCTCGGCCTTTTTGTTTTGGGCCTGTTGCTGACGCAAAGCCAGTTGGCTTGACTCATACCAGAAACTATAATTACCTGCAAATTGTTTTACCTTTCCAAAATCAATATCGACAGTATTTGTGCATACTGAATCTAAAAAGTGACGATCGTGTGAAACTACTAAAACTGTATTTTCAAAGTTCGATAAATAATTCTCTAACCACATAACGGTTTCCAGGTCAAGGTCGTTAGTAGGCTCATCAAGAAGCAAATTGTCGGGTTTTCCAAATAATGCCTGAGCAAGTAAAACTCTTACTTTTTCATTTCCGCTAAGTTCTTTCATTAATTTATAATGAAGATCTTCTTTTATACCTAATCCACTTAACAGGTTTGCTGCATCACTCTCAGCATTCCATCCATCCATTTCGGCAAATATATTTTCCAGTTCGGCAGCTTTTATTCCATCTTCATCAGAAAAATCAGGTTTTGCATACAAAGCATCTTTCTCCTGCATAATATCCCAAAGTTGATCGTGGCCTTTCAATACCGTATTCAAAACAGTAAACTCATCGAACTCGAAATGGTCCTGTTTTAATACAGATAATCTTTCTCCTGGTCCTAAAGTAATTTTACCTCTGGTTGAATCCAGATCATTTGAAATTAATCGTAAAAATGTTGATTTCCCTGCTCCATTCGCCCCAATAATACCATAACAATTTCCCGCTGTAAATTTTAAATTCACATCCTGAAATAAATATCTTTTTCCAAATTGAATGGCCAAATTCGATACTGTAATCATCTGATAATTAGATTTTATATATCAATAAAATAAGATTGTTTAAAAAGGTTGGCAAAAGTACGTATTTACTTTTATTTAAAAAATGTTTTTCTTCTCTTTCAAAATAACAAGAGGCCGTCTTAAAATAAAACGGCCTCTTGTACTTGATATAAAAAAAATTATAATTATTCTGGCAGTAACTCTTTAGTTTCCAGCTTAGAAGGCGAAAATATTCCAATAACACCTTTCAAGCCAACACTCATTACAATGTTATAAAAGAAAACTAAAAATGATATTAAAAGCAAAGAACCTGATAGTGCAGCTAATATCATATATGTATTAAATTCACCATCAATATAAAGTGTTCTTCGTAACATTCCGTTTAATCCGGCCATTCCCATAAATGCTCCCATTCCAATTCCACCTAATAAATGAAACCAGAAATGAATATTAGCCAACTTTTGGCTATAAAATTTTGCTCCATTAGTAACTATCGGGAATAAGATATATATCGCAGCATATAATGTCATGGTTAAACCAATAAGGATAGCTACGTGAACGTGAGGACCAATAATCCATTGTGTATTGTGCAATATCCTGTTTAATCCAACATCAGCTTGCATAATACCTGCAGGTACTGCCAAAGCAAATCCTAATAAACCACCCAATAAGAATTTTAAAGGATTTGTCATTTTTAACGGTCTTGCAGACCATAGAGTTGCCAACACTATAAAGAATGCTAGACCTTGTGTAATTAGCTCAAATGCTGTTACAAGTTCTCCTGACACTACTTTTAATATAGCTGGTTGTGCCTGATCTGATAATAAGTGGTGCGACCAAACTGTCCACGATACTACAAGTTCAAGTAATAAAGCTGCTCTAGCAATATTTTGCATAAAAAGCTTTTTACCCGTAATCATCACTGCAAGCAAATACCATGTTCCTGCAACAAATATAAGTACCAAACCATCAGCTATTAAATCCAATCCCCACCAAAACCAGTTTTTATACAATAAAGCGTCAATAGCGGTTTCCTTTAAATCAAAACCAAGAATATGACCTACCATAAAAACAAGAATAAGCACTCCTGTAAATAAAATAATACCGGTATTTAAAACCATATCGACAGTACCACGAGCTATTGCAGCAACAGGCAGAGGAACAAGATGTTCTTTTTTATTCTCTTTTTTAGCAAACATATTCTTTAAACCGGTATAACCGATTGCAGAACCCAGAAGCGCTGCTGATGGTTGTTTTTCCCAACCCTCGGGTGTATATACAATAGTTTTAAAAATATTAATAATAAAAAACAATGTTCCTACCATTAAAATAGCTATACCTGCAATAAAGAATGTTCCTCCCCAAACACTAAATTGACTAAAATCTGCAGGTAAAGGCCAATATAAAGTATATAAAGGTGCATAATGAGAAATAAATCCGGCTAACCAGAAAAGAAGTGTTCCTGACGTAAGTAATATTAATGCCCAATTAGCAAGTTTAACACTATACAAAGGTTTTTTCATTAAGTATGGTGTAAGAAATAGAAATGCACCAAACACAAGAGCATAAGTGGAACCAAATATCCCCACCAATGGATGAGCTGTAAGAATCGCAAAATACTGATCTGTACTTATAAATGGTATTGGATCTACTGCATAAATCCGCATGATCATACCTTCAATTACTGCAAAACCGTAAAATACAAGTCCCACAACAACAAAGCGCAATACAATTTTTTGGATTTGTGTTAAGGAGTCGGGCTTAAATAAACCTTCGGCTCCATTCATAAATGTATTTTTAAATGACATATATTTTCAATTTAAGTTTAACAAAGATTTAATTATGATCCTTCACAGGGCAAAACTTCAACAACATCCTCCAAAATCATAAATATTCCCCGTGGTCCGGAATATTCGGTAGAACGAATAGTGTATTTACCTGGTTTATCGAATCGCCACAGAATATCATTTCGATGTCCCGGTACAACCTGCATTTGAAACATCATACTGTTATCTGCCCGAAATACACCAAATCCATAAGTTAAATCGTTTGAAGTAACATCAAACAAAACAAGATCATTACAATCGATTACCAGTTTTTCTGCAGGTAGAAAAAATTCATGATTTTCTACTGTAATATCAAATGTCTTATCAGGATTATAATCCGCCCTGTTTAGGTCAACAGGAGTCCACGGAATAGTGTTGAAAGTAATAATGTGCAAAGAAACCCCAAGCACAGTTAAAAACCCCACAAATGTATAAAATAATGCCGGCCTAACTTTATTACTTTTTCCGGTTTTTGTGATTTTATAAGCAAACCACCCCATTACCAGTAATATTACCAGGCAATAAATTGTGTAAGCGATTGTTTGTCCCCAAAGGACCATACTTGAATCGACCATGTAACCTCCAATTTTTTGTTAATATTTGAGTATAATTTTATTTTTAAACAAATAAAAGTAAAAAGAAGTTCATCAATTTACAAAACTAAAATTACCAACAAACCTTTTATTAACAACAAATTAGGAGGAGAAAACAATTCAAAATACCATCAATAAAGACTTTCAGGCATTTGAGTATTTAATAACCTTTTTCCTTATTTAGATTTCTTCTAATTTAATTCAAACATAATTCTTATTTTTTTTGATTGTTGAATTTAATATCGTATTACATAATAAATAATTATGTAAAACAGATAATCAAACAAGAGGAATTGTAAATTTAAATTCACTACCGCCTGCCTTGCCGTCAGGCAGGTTCCCAACTTTACTTTCTACCCAAATTTTACCACCGTGCTTTTCAACAAACTCTTTACACAGAATTAAGCCTAATCCTGTTCCTTGTTCTTTTTCTGTTCCTTCTGTCGAAATGTTTTCTGTTATTTTAAATAATCCTGATTGTATTTCGGGTGGAATACCGACTCCATTATCTTTTACACTAATTTCCGTATAACTTTTATTGGATTCCTTTGTAATTGTACGCGCCCCAATTAGAATGTCTCCTCCTTTTGGTGTAAATTTTACTGCATTTGAAATTAAATTCCGTAAAATAGTTAATAGCATATTTTTATCTGCGGTAACACAAATATTCTGTGATATTTCATTTCCTAAGTTTATTGATTTGTCCACAGCTGCCTGAGCTAAAAGCTCAATAGTTTCAATAGTTAATAAATACAAGTTTTCTTTTTCAGGTTTGTAATCAACAACTCCGCTGTGGGCACGTGACCAAAGAAGTAAATTTTCAAGTAATTTATGTGTGTTTTGTACTCCCTGATGTATAATACCAATAAATTCCTTATGTTGATGTGCATCATACTCATCATAATTATTAATCAATAATTCAGAAAAACCAAGCAACGAAGTAAACGGACTTTTTAGGTCGTGTGCGATAATTGAGAAAAATTTGTCTTTTGTTTTATTACTTTCTTTCAGTTTAACTTCACTTTCTATTAGTTCCTGTTCGGCTTTTTTGCGTTCGGTAATATCTTCTTTTATCGCAAGATAATTAACTACCTTGCCTTCATTATCTTTTATTGGTGTAATAGTAACATTTTCCCAAAAATAATCTCCATTTTTTTTCTTATTATGAAACTCTCCTTTCCATGTTTTTCCTGCTGTTATTGTTTGCCATAAATTTGTGTAATATTCTTTGGGTTGTGTCCCAGTATTTAGTATTCTCGGGTTTAATCCTAAAGCTTCCTTAATTGAATAACCAGTCAAATCCTCAAATTTAGGATTTACATATTCAATATTTCCATCGGTATCGGTAATTACTATTGTATTTGAGCTCTGTTCAACAGCTATTGAAAGTTTCTGAATTTCCTGTTCTGTTTTTTTGCTATTGGTAATATCAACAATAATTCCCCGTAAACCCAAAACTTGATCATCTTCAATTATCGGGCTTGAATATATTAACACAGGGAATTTTTCGCCATTCCTCTTTTGTACTGAGTATTCTGTTCCG
>JAUVLS010000006.1 GCA_030600625.1 Bacteroidales bacterium | reverse complement strand
CTTGCTACCCAGGGAAAAAACTGCCAAATGTTCGGAAATTGATATAGGCCTTTAATTGAAAAACCGGGAATGCTAAAATGTGCTCTTGAAACTACCAGTATTACTAAAAAGAAAAGCAAAAAATGAATAATCATTAAAGTTTTAAAGGCAGGATATGATAGTGCTTTTATTTTTTCAAGACTAAATAACTTTTTCATTTTATATAAATTAATTCGAGTGTTTATTTTATTTAACTAATTCTAAAAACTGATCTTCCAGACTCTGTTTTTTAACCACAATTTTTGAAAGAGGAAATCCTTTTTCAAAACAAAATTTACTCAAATCTGTTGATTTGTAATTGGTATTCAAAACTACCGCTAAATCGTTTTCAACCATATAAACCTTACTTGTTAATTCAGAATCATTTAAAATCTTCATGAGTTCATCTATCTTTTCCGATTGTATAAACACCGTTTCATCTGAAGATAATAATTCTCCAACTCTACCATTTGCAATTAATTCGCCTGATTTTAAAATTGCAACATGTGAACAAACTTTTTCAATTTCGTCAAGAATATGACTGGCTATTATGATCGTTTTACCTTCTTTTGCCTGCGATTGAATAATATTTCTTACTTCGGCAAATCCTTCAGGATCTAAACCATTTGTCGGTTCATCCAGAACCAAAACTTCCGAATTGCCAATAAGAACCGAAGCCATTGACATTCGCTGTTTCATCCCAAGTGACAGATGCCCAAAATTAGTATGTTTTCTTTTTAAAAGATTTGCTACACCCAGGGCATGATTAATATCTTCATCAGGAGCGTCTTTAATTTTTGCAACAATTTTTAAATTCTCCCACAATGTTAAGTAGGGGTAAAAATTGGGAGTTTCTATCAAAGAACCAATTCTGCGACGGGCGAGTTTAGTAAAAGGTTCATCAAACCATTGATAATTACCTCCATTTGCGTTTAGAATTCCTAAAACAACAGCTAAAGTTGTAGTTTTTCCACTTCCATTAGGTCCCAGAATGCCATAAACTTCTCCTTTCTTTACTTCAAAAGATACATTTCGAACAGCCTGAATATTCCCGTAATTTTTACTTAGATTGTTTATTCTTAATACTGTTTCCACAAATTCTATAATTTATATGGTTAATTAAAAAGGGATGCTTTTACATCCCAGCCAAGTTATAATTTTTTTGGTACAAATCAATAAACTAATTTAATTCCCTAACTCAGAGAAAAATTTAATTCTCATTAACCTTATTTCCTCCTCCGAATACTCCTCTTCCCCAAGTTCTTCAAGGGCAGCATCAATAGATTCTGTTTCAGCCTCTTCCCTAAAATACTCATAAATATCTTCCTGCTTATCTTCATCAATAGTATCATTGATATAATAATCAATATTTAATTTAGTTCCAGACTGAACAATTGATTCAATTTCGTCGAGCAATTGAAACATTTCCAGACCCTTAGCATCGGCCAGATCCTTTAAAGATATTTGTCGGTCTATACTATGAATAATATAAACCTTCATACCTGATTTATTCACAACCGATTTAACAACCATATCCATTGGTCGGATAATTTCTTTCTCCTCAACGTATTTTTTAATTAACTCAACAAATTCCTTACCGTATTTTTGAGCCTTACCTACGCCAACACCAGCAATATGTTGCATCTCTTCTAAAGTAATCGGATATTGAATGGCCATATCTTCAATTGACGGATCCTGAAATATTACAAATGGAGGGAGATTCAAATCTTTTGCTACCTTCTTCCTTAAGTCTTTTAAAATATTAAAAAGCTCTGTGTCTAAGGCACCGGTTTTCCCCGCACCCGACTTAGTATCCATCTCATCATCAGAAGATTCATAATCATGATCCTTTGTTAAAGTAAATGACCTTGGATTTTTAATAAAATTTCTCCCTGCCTCATTAACACTTAACAATCCATAATTTTCAATATCTTTGTCAATAAAACCAGCCACAAGTGCTTGTCTTAAAACGGCATTCCAATATTTTGGGTCTTCTTTCGAACCTTCGCCAAAAACATCTAACTCATGATGTTTATACGATTTAATAATCGTATTTTTAACTCCTGTAAGTACATTTGCAACATGCTCTGACTTGAATTTCTCTTTAACAGCTATAATTGCATCTAAAGCCAAAACAACATCATCTTGCCCTTCGAATTGTTCTTTTGGATGATTACAGTTATCACAATTTTCACAATTTTCAATGTGATATTCTTCTCCAAAATAATGCAATAATATTTTCCTTCGGCAAACAGCAGTTTCAGCATATGCTACAGTTTCCAATAACAATTGCTTTCCTATTTCCTGCTCTGCTAAAGGTTTCCCCTGCATAAATTTTTCAAGCTTCTGAATATCTTTATAGCTATAAAACGTTAAACATTTCCCTTCGCCACCATCACGACCTGCCCGACCTGTTTCCTGGTAATAACCTTCAAGGCTTTTGGGAATATCGTAATGAATCACGAATCGAACATCAGGTTTATCAATACCCATACCAAATGCAATAGTTGCGACAATTACATCAACATCTTCCATAAGGAATCTATCCTGATTCTGACTACGTGTTGCAGCATCCATTCCTGCATGATACGGTAAAACTTTTATTCCGTTTACCTTTAAAATCTCGGCAAGTTCCTCAACTTTCTTTCTGCTTAAACAATAAATTATTCCCGATTTTCCGGAATTGTTTTTTATAAATTTGATAATCTCTTTGGCTGCATCAACTTTTGGGCGAACTTCGTAATACAGATTTTCCCTGTTAAAAGAAGATATAAAAACATTTGCATTCAGCATATCCAGGTTTTTCTGAATATCACTTTGCACTTTAGGTGTTGCTGTAGCAGTTAATGCAATTAAGGGAGCAATTCCAATTTTGTCTATTATGGGTCGGATACGTCTGTATTCAGGTCTGAAATCGTGACCCCATTCCGAAATACAATGCGCCTCATCAACTGCATAAAAGGAAATTTTTATTTGTTTCAAGAAAAGAATATTTTCCTCTTTAGTAAGTGATTCCGGTGCTACATAGAGCAACTTTGTTTTACCATCCTTAACATCTTGTTTTACTTTTTGCATTTGAGTTTTTGTCAGAGAAGAATTAAGAAAATGTGCTATCCCTTCTTCTGTACTAAACCCACGCATTGCATCTACCTGATTTTTCATTAATGCAATAAGCGGAGATATAACAATTGCCGTTCCATCCATAATTAAGGAGGGCAATTGATAACATAATGATTTGCCACCTCCGGTTGGCATTAAAACAAATGAATCGTTACCTTCAAGTACATTTCTTATAACAACCTCCTGGTTGCCTTTAAATGCATCAAATCCAAAATATTTTTTCAGGTTATCTTTTAATGAAATATCAGCTCCTACACTCATGCCAAACAATATATTATAATAAAACGATTTAGGTCAATTTATAAAATAAAAATAAAAAATCTGAATGAACAAACTTTTAATTTATTTCTAAAACATGTTTTAAAACGAAACTTTCTGTGTTTATCTTAAAAATAAATACATTTGTACATAAATTTACAATAAATTTTTAAAAGCATTATATCAAATCCGACATTTTTATACACTTTTTGATTAATATCGGAATCTTAAACTATTTACATATGAATATTATAGAGTTAGCTAAAAATACAATTTTACAGGAATCTGAATCTATCAGGAGATTAGCTGATTACATTGATCAGAATTTTGAAAAGACTGTAAAAACCATATATCAAAGTAAAGGCAGAGTTATTGTTACCGGTATTGGGAAAAGTGCCAATATTTCTCAAAAAATTGTTGCTACTTTAAACTCAACAGGTACTCCGGCTATTTTTATGCATGCAGCAGATGCAATACACGGCGATTTAGGAATTATTCAGGAGGATGATGTAATTATTTGCATTTCAAAGAGTGGGAATACTCCCGAAATAAAAGTACTGGTTCCGCTAATCAAAAGCAGAGGGAATACTTTGATCGGAATGGTATCTAATGCAGATTCATTTTTAGGGAAACAATCCGATTATGTTTTAAAGTCAACTGTCGATAAAGAAGCCTGCCCAAATAATCTTGCTCCTACAAATAGTACAACAGCTCAGCTTGTAATTGGTGATGCTCTTGCCGTATGCTTATTAGAATACCGTGGATTTTCAAGTGAAGATTTTGCGAAATTTCATCCTGGCGGAGCTTTGGGTAAAAAACTTTACATGCGCGTTAACGACTTATATAAAAATAATGAAGTTCCTAAGGTTACTGAAAATGAAAATGTAAAAAATGTAATAATCGAGATAAGTTCAAAGCGCCTTGGTGCAACTGTTGTTTTAGACAAGTCAGATAAAGTTCTCGGAATAGTTACAGATGGTGATATAAGGCGTATGCTTCAAAAATATGATTCATTCGAAAATTTAACAGCCAAAGATATTATGTCGAAAAATCCTAAGACTGTAAACAAGGATGAACTTGCTATAAATGCTTTTCATTTAATGGAAAATAATAATATCACACAACTTATAGTTACTCAAAAAGACAGATATATTGGCATGGTTCACTTACATGATATTTTGAGAGAAGGGATTGTATAAAATATGTCTTCTGAAGGAAATAATATGAGTTTTCTTGAACATCTTGAAGAATTAAGATGGCATTTAATTCGAGCTTTTTCTGCAGTTATTATTATTGCTATTGCAGCTTTTATATTTCATGAGATTGTTTTCGATAAAATAATTCTTGCTCCTAAAAATCCTGACTTTTATACAAACAAACTTTTATGTCTTTTAGGCCAAAGGGTTGATATTCATAAACTCTGCATAAATTCAGAACCTTTTCAGTTAATTAGTATTAAAATGGCAGGTCAATTTACTATGCACATTACTACGTCTATATTTGCAGGTATAATTGTTGGTTTTCCATATATATTTTGGGAGTTTTGGCGCTTTATTAAACCTGCACTACATGAAAATGAAGCTAAACACACACGGGGAGCTGTGTTGATTAGTTCATTACTTTTCTTAACTGGAGTGCTGTTTGGTTATTTTATAATTGCTCCTTTGTCAATTCATTTTTTAGGATCATATAATGTAAGTGATCAGGTCGTTAATCAAATTAATTTAAAATCATATATTGGAACCATAACATCCGTTACACTTGCTGCAGGCATAACTTTTGAACTTCCTGTTTTAATATATTTTTTAAGTAAAGCCGGGCTGGTAACACCTGAATTCCTTAAAAAATATCGACGACATTCTATAATCGTTATTTTAATTTTGGCAGCAACAATCACTCCTCCTGACATTTTCAGCCTGATTCTTGTTACATTTCCACTTATAATACTTTACGAGGCAGGAATAATAATTTCCAGAAAAATCGTTAAAAGAGTACACAAATAAAGAACAAAGCTTTATATTTATTGTTTTAGATGTCAAATAATGAGAAATAAACTCCCATTTTGGATTATTATAATTGTGTTCCTGTTAAAAGGGACATTATCATTTGGTCAAATCACTAAAGTTCGTGGTACAATTATAGATGCAGCTACATTAGAACCTGTTCCTTTTGTCAATGTAACGTTTAAAAACTCAACTATTGGAACAATCACTAATACGGATGGTGAATATTTTCTCGAAACACGAAATTATTATGATTCTATTATTGTTTCTTTTGTAGGCTATAAACAGCAATCACATTTTGTCAATAAAAATCATTTTCAAGAAATCAATTTTTCATTGGAAGCTAATGTTTTTGAATTAGAAGAAATTGTTATTCTTCCAACCGAAAATCCTGCACATCCTATTCTTCGAAATATAATTGCTAATAAAGAAAAACATAATCCCAAAAAATTTGATTCATATACTTATAAACTTTATAATAAGGTTGAAATTGATGTAAATAATGTAGATGAAGAGTTTCGGAAACAAAAATTTTTACGTGATTTTCAATTTATCTTTGATTTTGTTGATACATCTGCAATAACCGGGAAATCATATTTGCCTGTTTTTATTACCGAGTCTTTTTCGGATTACTACTTTAATAAAAATCCAAAAACAGAAAGAGAAATCATAAAAGCAACTAAAATCTCGGGAGTAGAAAACACCAGTTTATCTCAATTTACCGGGAAAATGTACCAGAAATTTAATATTTACGAGAATTTTCAGCGCATTTTTGAACCCGGATTTGTAAGCCCTATTGCCGATTTTGGGTTAACATATTATAAATATTATCTAATAGATAGTGCATTTATTGGAAATAAATGGTGTTATCAATTATCCTTTATTCCAAAAAGAAAACAAGAACGTACTTTTCGTGGTGATTTCTGGGTTAATGATACCACATTTGCTATTGTTAAAATACAAATGCGAATGGCAAAAAACATTAACATAAACTACATAAATGATTTTGTAGCCGAATACGAATATGCTCCGGTAGATGACAGCTTATGGTTTTTGAAAAACGAAAAATTATTCTTCGATTTTAATCTCACAGACCGAACACTTGGATTTTTTGGTAGAAAAACTACCAACTACATGGATATTAAATTTAATACCGAAATGCCGGAACATATAACCAAAATAAACGATAATGTCATTGTACAAGAGAATGCAATAATTAACGATGAAGAATATTGGGATAAACACCGACCGATAAATCTCACCCCTAAAGAAAAAGATATATATAAAATGGTTGACTCCATAAAGCAAGTTCCCATTTTCAAAACCTATGAAAATCTTGTAGGAATGTTTGCCATGTATTATTATGAAGTCGGATTATTTGAACTTGGGCCTTATTATAAGTTTTTTAGTTTTAATGAAATCGAAGGAAACAGAATTCGATTAGGTGGGCGTACAAGTAATAACTTTAGTACGAAATTAATGATAAATTCTCATGTTGCTTATGGAGAAAAAGACAATCGCTTTAAATACGGTGGAGGATTTATTTATATGTTCGATAAAAATCCAAGAATGGCTATCGAAACTCAATACAAATACGATATTCAACAGCTTGGACAGAGTCCAAATGCTTTAACAGAAGACAATATTTTTACCTCAATACTGCGTAGAAATCCAAATTATAAACTTACTATGGTAAAAGATTTTAGTACATCTTTTGAGAAAGAGTGGTTTCAGGGCTTTTCAAATAAGTTAACGTATAATTATTTAAGTATTGAGCCAACAGAGTACATCCCATTTTATAAAAGTACTTCAGTAGATACAATATTTTATAATGACGTAACAACATCCGAGATAACACTTAATGTTCGATTTGCTAAAAATGAAAAATACTTGCGAGGCGAATTCGAAAGAATTAATCTTGGTACTGACGATCCTGTTCTTAATTTTTACTTTACCACCGGACTTAAAAATGTTTTTGGGAGCAATTATGAATATTATAAATTAAATTTAAGTTTAGCACACAAAGTACTTATAAGCCCACTTGGATATTTTAAATATATTATTGATGCCGGACAGGTTTTCGGAACAGTCCCATATCCTTTATTAAAATTACATGAAGGTAATGAAACTTATGCTTTCGATCGCTACGCTTTTAATATGATGAACTATTACGAGTTTGCAAGTGACAGGTATGCTAGTCTTTATATTGAACACCATTTTCAGGGTTTTTTCTTAAATAAAATTCCTTTAATGCGAAAATTAAAATGGCGTGAAGTAATCTCTGCAAAAGGCTTAATTGGAGATTTAAGTAATAGACATGAAAGTATTATGGATTTTCCTGAAGGCTTATATTCCTTAAAAGAACCTTATATGGAAGCAAGTGTTGGGATCGAAAACATTTTTAAGATTTTCAGGGTTGATGCTATGTGGCGATTATCATATTTAGATCATGATAATATTGAAGAGTTTGGATTAAGAGTTTTAGTTCAATTTGTTTTTTAATCAATTCTAACACCATATTTTCACTACGAACGTTTTTAAATAAAATATATACATTTGTAAAAAACAAATTACAATGAGTCAGGATAAAAAGATAAAACTGCATACTGATAACCTGGTAAAGAAATACCGTTCAAGAACTGTTGTGAAAAATGTTTCTGTTGAAGTAGAACAAGGAGAAATTGTTGGCTTGCTTGGACCCAATGGAGCAGGAAAAACAACAACCTTTTATATGATTGTTGGGTTAATTACTCCTTATACAGGTAAAATTTATCTTGATAATATTGATATTACCAAAGAGCCTGTATATAAAAGAGCGCAAAAAGGTATCGGATATCTGGCACAAGAAGCCTCGGTTTTCAGAAAATTAAGTATCGAAGATAATATAATGGCAGTTCTTGAAATGTCCAAAATGTCGAAAGAAGAACAACGAGAGAGATTAGAAAATTTAATTGACGAATTTGGACTGCAAAAAATCCGCAAAAGTCTTGGAATTCAGCTTTCGGGTGGCGAACGTCGTAGAACAGAAATTGCCCGCGCATTAGCTTTAAAACCAAAATTTATTTTACTTGACGAACCTTTTGCCGGTGTAGATCCAATTGCTGTCGAAGATATTCAGGACATTGTAGGTAAATTAAAAGAAAAAAATATTGGTATTTTAATTACCGATCACAATGTTCACGAAACATTATCAATAACCGACCGTGCTTATTTGCTTTTCGAAGGCTCTATTCTTAAAGCAGGAAACGCAAAAGAACTCGCTGAAGATGAACAAGTGCGTCGTGTTTACCTGGGTAAAAACTTTGATTTGCGTACCATAGGTATTAATGAGGATTAGAATTGTAAATTCATTATATTGAACCCTGACAATTGTTAGGGTTTTTTGTTTAAGCTTGTAATAAATTCTGATTTTATAAATGGAAATAAATTCTGAAAATATAAAAGAATACACCTTGAGTATAAGGAAAATCAATCTTTATTCACTAATAATGATTATTCCTATTACTGCTATTCTTTTAATTCCATTTATTCTTATTTGGGATTTTCAAACTTTCGAAATTGGCCGAAAAGAATTTATGAGGCTTTTTATTTATGTTCTAATTCTTGGAATCATTCTTCACGAATTATTGCATGGTATCACCTGGGCATTATTTTCAAAAAAAGGATTTAAGTCTATAAAATTTGGCTTAAATGGTATTACACCCTATTGTCATTGTAAAGAACCTCTTAAAGCAAAATATTATCGACTGGGTGGGATAATGCCACTGATTATTATGGGAATCATTCCATCTGTTGTAGGAATTATTCTAGGAAATGGCCTTTTTCTTTCTTTTGGGATTTTCTTTTCATGGACTGCCGGAGGAGATATTATCTCGCTTTTTATGCTTAGAAAACTTGATGAAAACACAATGGTTTATGATCATCCACATAAAATGGGATTTTATATAAAAATAAATTAGTCTTTTATTCTATATGCCATCACCCTATTATCATAAAAAGTAGGTATATATATTATCCTTTTCTCATGATTAAATCCAATATCAGCAGCATTAATTTTTAAGGGCGTTGTATCTAATAATTTTTTAGTTTCTTCGCCCAAACAAGCCATATAAACATTCCCGCTCCAATCAGAATATATCAGATGATTGTTTTCAAAACAAACTAACCCATCTATACTGCCTGTATTTAAAATGTAGTCAGTAAGTGTTTTACTTAGTAAATCTACTTTAACGATTTTTTCACGAGTACCAATAAATAAAGAACCTTTCCAAATACAAAGCCCATTTGGTCCTATTACGGAATTAGAACTAAGCCACTTTTTTACAACCCCATGATATAATTTATATATAGTATTAGTTTGCATATCAGATATATATATAATACCAGAAGGATCAATAACCATATCGTTTAAAAATTTGGCATCAGGCACTTCATAAAATCTTATTATTTGCTCCGTTTTGATATCAATTTCTGCTATACGATCAATATCTGTTACAAAAAGTCTTTCTTTATAAACACCCATTCCTTTAGGTGCATGTAAGCCTTTTACCCATTCTAATTTCACAATATTTCCTTCAGGAGTTAATTTAGAAATAAACCCATTATTATCTTTTTCAAGAGGTTTTCCGTTTATGTTTGAAACAAAAATGGCATTTTGTTTTTTACAAAAACAAACTGATTCCGGGACTTTAAATTCTGCTGAAGTTTTCCATAGAGCCTCTATTTTTTTATTTATATAAACTTTATCCTCCTGTGCTTTCAGGGAAAAAGAAAAAAAATAAACTAAACCCAGTGATATAATCATAATTTTTTTCATAATTAACCTCTTTAAATTATCTTTCAAGTTATAAAAATTTTCATCAAAATTCAAACTAAAAATTTTTTAAATGCCTGATTATTAAAATCCAAATCAACAAAACTATTTTTTTAAAAATTATTCTTGTAATATAAAAATTTGTAATATATTTGCACACACTTTTGCGGATGTGTCGTAATTGGTAGCCGAGCTAGACTTAGGATCTAGTGCCGCAAGGCGTGGGGGTTCGAGTCCCTTCATCCGCACTTAACAAAACAAACCGCTTAAACTATCTAATAAAATTGGTGGTTTGGCGGTTTTTTAAAATTTACAAAATCTCAAACACATAAGTAATGAACATAGTTAAAGAGAACATTAATGATTTAACAGCAGTAATTAAGGTAAACATTACAAAAGATGATTATGCTGAAAAAGTAGAAACTGTTATTAAAGATTACCGCAAGAAAGCTCGTATTGATGGTTTCCGTCCGGGTAAAATACCAACAGGATTAATCAAAAAAATGTATGGTAAAGGAATTATTGTTGAAGAAGTAAATAAACTTATTTCTGAATCTCTTACTAATTATATACGTGACGAAAAATTAAATCTTCTTGGAGAACCCTTGCCAAGCAAAAATCAGGAAACTGCTGATTTTGATAATGAAACCGAATTTGAATTCTTATTTGATGTTGCAATTGCTCCTGAAGTTGAAATAAAAATTTCGAAAAAAGATAAAGTTCCTTATTACAGTATAAAGGTAGATGATAAATTATTAGAATCGTATACAGATAACTACACTCGTAAATTTGGCGAATTTAAGGATGCTGAAGAAACAACTGACAACGAAATGTTATCGGGTAATTTTATTCAGCTAAATGAAGAAGGAAATATCCTGGAAAATGGAATCAAGGCAGATGATGTAAGAATAACAATTGAGTACATTAAAGACGCTGATATTAAGACAACATTTGCCGGCAAAAAAGTTGGTGACAAGATAAATTTTGATGTTAGAAAAGCTTATCCAAGCGATTCTGAAATAGCTTCTATGTTAAAAATTGACAAAGAAAAAGCAAAAAATATTACAGATGATTTCCAGTTTGAAATTATGAAAGTTCAACGTTTCGAAAAAGCAGAAATAAATCAGGAATTATATGATAAGGCTTTTGGTAAAGATGTAATCAAATCTGACGAAGAGTTTAAGGCAAAACTTACTGAAGAAATAAAGTTCAATTTTGTTAAAGAAACTGATTATAGATTTATGATCGATGCAAAACAAAAATTTGTTGAGAAAATAAATCCTGAATTACCAACAGAGTTTTTAAAACGTTGGTTGACTATTGTAAATGAAGGTAAATTTACTGCTGAACAAATCGAAGAAGAATATCCTAAATTCGAAGATGATTTGAAATGGCAATTGATCAAAGACCAAATTATCAGAGATAATGAAATCAAAGTTGAAGAAAGCGAAGTTCTTGATGCTGCCAAAGAAGTTACTGCTGCTCAGTTTGCACAATATGGTTTGGCAAACATGCCAGATGAACAGTTAGAGCAATATGCACAGGAAATTCTTAAAAAAGATGACGAACGAAGAAATCTTTACGAAAAGAAATTTGAAGATAAAGTAGTTGATTTTATTAAAGATTTGGTAAAACTTGACACTAAAGAAGTTACTACTGAAGAATTTCAAAAACTTTGGGAAAAGGATCAGAAAAAAGATCAAAAGAAAAGTAAATAATTTCATCCAAATTTAACTAACTTTATCAGCTACTAATTAAATCTGATGAAAATTATGATTCCGAAAGACGAATTTAAAAAATATGCAACCAAACATATTGGTATAAGTAGTATTTCGCTGGAAAAATATGCTTCAGTGTATAATAACTACATATCACCAACTATTATAGAAGAACGTCAATTAAATATTGCCCAAATGGATGTATTCTCCCGTCTAATGATGGACCGAATTCTCTTTTTAGGCGTACCGATTGACGATTACGTTTCAAACATTATACAGGCTCAGTTGCTTTTCCTTGAATCTACTGATCCGTCAAAGGATATTCAGATATATATGAATACACCTGGTGGTGGAGTACACGCCGGATTAGGAATTTATGATACTATGCAATACATAAGTCCTGATATTGCAACCATTTGTACGGGTATGGCAGCTTCTATGGGTGCTGTTTTACTTGCAGCAGGAACGCCGGGCAAACGATCGGCTCTTACTCATTCAAGAACGATGATTCACCAACCAATGGGTGGAGTACAAGGCCAGGCAACTGATATTGAAATTACAGCACGTGAAATCCAGAAATTAAAGAAAGAACTTTACGACATATTAGCAAAACACACCGGTAATACTTATAAGAAAATTGAGAAAGATTCTGATCGTGATTACTGGATGACTGCTGAAGAAGCTAAAAAATATGGTATGATTGATGAAGTGCTAGTAAGAAACGGAAATAAAAAATAAAAACTTATTTTACCTAATATTGAACCGCATTAATCAAAATGCGGTTTTTTTATTCTAATTAATGCCGTAAATTTGTTCCATAAATTAATACACAAGTAAGAGATGGATAAGTGTTCGTTTTGTGGGAGAGAGAAAAAAGATACAAATCTTTTAATTGCAGGATTATCAGGACATATTTGTGATCGTTGTATTGAACAAGCTCACGATATTGTTTTGGAGGAGCTTCAGAAAAAAGGCGATTTTGATGTAAATCAGATAGAATTACTTAAACCTATTGAAATAAAAAAATTCCTTGATCAGTATGTCATTGGTCAGGAAGAAGCTAAGAAATACCTTTCTGTAGCCGTATACAACCATTACAAAAGACTTCAACAAACCAACAATAAAGACGAAGAAGAAATTGAAATTGAAAAATCAAATATTATTCTTGTTGGCGAAACAGGAACCGGAAAAACACTTCTGGCCCGAACCATTGCTAAAATGCTTCATGTTCCGTTTACAATAGTCGATGCAACGGTTCTTACAGAAGCCGGTTATGTTGGTGAAGATATTGAAAGTATTTTAACCCGATTGTTGCAAGTTGCTGATTATAATGTTGAAGCTGCAGAAAAAGGCATTGTTTTTATTGACGAGATTGATAAAATTGCACGTAAAGGTGATAATCCATCAATTACCCGTGATGTTTCAGGCGAAGGTGTTCAACAAGGATTATTAAAATTGTTGGAAGGATCAATTATTAATGTTCCTCCGCAGGGAGGTCGTAAGCATCCCGACCAGAAAATGATTCCTGTAAATACTAAAAATATATTATTTATATGCGGTGGTGCATTTGATGGAATTGAACGAAAAATTGGTCAAAGGTTAAATACCCAGGTTGTTGGGTATTCTGCTAGCAGAAAAAAAGATCAGATCGATAGAAACAATTTATTACAATATATTGCACCTCAGGATTTAAAATCATTTGGCTTAATTCCTGAAATTATTGGACGATTACCTGTTTTAACTTACCTAGACCCTCTTGAAAAAGAAGCTTTACGAAGAATTCTTACAGAACCTAAGAATGCTATTATTAAGCAATACGAAAAGCTTTTTAAAATGGACGGAGTAAAATTAAGTTTTGAAAAAGAAGTGTTTGATTACATTGTTGATAAAGCTATCGAATTTAAATTGGGAGCCAGAGGTTTACGTTCAATTTGCGAAGCCATTATGATAGATGTTATGTTTGATATACCATCGAAAGAGGAAACTGAAGCAAATATTACCCTTGAGTACGCAAAAGAAAAAATGGGTAAAATAAATATCCAAAGATTAAAAGCAGCTTAATTTTTAATTTAACATAAATCCGAATCTCGGTTTACAAAAAAGCAGTCACTTTAATTGTGACTGTTTTTTAATTACTAAATATCTTTTAAACTTTAATAAATAAATTATGAGAAAAATATTAGCTTCACTTTATGTAATAACAATCCTATTAACTATATTATCTTGTGAAGAAGATCAAATTCTTGAAAAATGTGATAAATGTCTTCCTTTATATATTATATATGATAATAATGATACAATATCATTCACTTATAATGATAATAATCAGATAATAGAAATATATTATTCTAACATATATATGCCAAGAACTGAAACCTTTGAGTATGATGAGAATAATAAGATGGTAAAATACAATGAATTTATAAATGGAGAACATCGGGAATACATTCTTTATGAATATAGCGGAAATAACTTAATCAAATCTTTATCTTACCTTAATACTAATAATTATGAGAATCAGGAGGATTACAAGTTAATGCAAAGTGAAGAATATGAACTTGATAATAATGGAAACATAATTAAATTATTTAATTCAAGTTACTATATTAATTTTAAATATGATTCGAGGGGAAATATTATTGAACAAGAGAAATATATTTATATAGATCCCGATTTCAATGTTCAACTGGATTATATCCGAACGTGTAAGTATGGAGATGCTTATTTCTATTACAAAGATTTAGAACTTCCGATTAATCATCATTATAAAATTTATAATAATCTCACTGAACAAAGAATTGAGAATTATGATTTTAGTGGGGAAATTTATTATACTGATATACTATATATGCATTATCATTCTTATAATGAATATGGATATCCAACTAGCGTATCAAAAGCTAGCGAAAATGGAGTTTGGCTAAAGTATAAAGGAATTGTGTATGTCGTTATTGAATAATGGTTGTGTATTATATCTTATCTAGTATTAATATAGTAAAGGCATATTTGTTTTTTTCATCGGGCTCAAA
>JAUVLS010000186.1 GCA_030600625.1 Bacteroidales bacterium | reverse complement strand
GAATTCAGCTTTGGATAATTTTCAAAAATCTTTATTGCTTTACAGAGAACTTAACGATAGTGATGGTATTGCCAAATCATACAATAACATTGGCTTGATTTTTAGGGATAAAGGAAATACAACACTTGCACTGGAATATCTGTATCGCTCCCTGAAGATTAAAAAAAATCAAAATAATCCGTATGGCATAGCAAATACTCTTGGGAACATAGGAGAAGCGTATGTATTGGCAAATCAATATGACAAAGCTTTAGAGTATTATTACGAAGCACTAAAAATGTGGATAGAATTGGATTATTTACATGGCGTGACCGAAGTTTATAATTATTTGGGTAATGTATATATTAAAAAAGGAGAATTTGAAAAAGCCATTGAAAACCTGCTAAAAGGACAGGAGATATCTCTTCAAAACAATTTTAAGCAAAGATTAATAGTAAATTATCAATTACTGTCGGAGGCTTATTTTCAAACGGAAGAGTATAAAAATGCAATTATAAATTTTAAGCAGTATAGTTCTTTAAAAGATTCTGTTTTTGAAGCATTAACAAGCCAAAGGATAGAAGAGTATCTGATCAAATATGAAAACATAAAGGCAGAAAAAGAGTTGGTTGATCAAGATCGAAAAATAATGAACCAGCGGTACCAGATTATTTTAACTTTTATTGTTTTGATTGGGGTTGTTATTTTTCTAATAATGTTAATCAGACAAAACAAACTAATTAGAAGAAAAAGTAAAAAAATTCAAAATATAAATAAAGAACTGGATAAACGGGTACAAGAAAAGACCTCTGAATTAAGAATTTCGCAATTTTCCATTGATATAGCTGTTGATGCTATTTTTTGGATTGGGAAAAACGGAAAGTTTATTTACATAAATAATTCCGCATGCTCAATGCTTGATTATTCAAAAGATGAGCTTGTCAAGATGTCGATTTTTGATATTGTACCTGAGTTTTCTGAAGATATATGGCTTGAATACTGGAATCAGTTAAAAAAGAAAGGATCGTACGTAATACAACTTTATTATAAAACCAGAATGGGGAATGAAATTCCTGTTGAAGTGGCTTTCAATTTTAGAGAATTTGAGGGTGAAGAGTTCAATTTTGTTTTTAGCAGGAATATTACTGAGAGAAAAATTTCTGAAGAAAAATTAAAAAACGCCAAAGAAAAAGCAGAAAGATCCGATAAGTTGAAATCCGTATTTCTTGCAAATATGTCACACGAGATAAGAACTCCGATGAATGCCATAATAGGATTTATTAATTTATTGGGAGATTCTGATATAACACAAGATCAAAAAAATGAAATAATTGATTTAGCCCAATTGAGCAGTAATGATCTGTTAAATATTATTAGTGATATTATTGATGTTTCAAAAATTGAAGCCGATGAATTAACTGTAAATAAATCATTAAATTACGTAAATAGATTAATAAAAGGAATTCATAAAATTTACCTAAAGGATATAAATTATATACAAAAGGAGAACTTAGAATTAAAATTGGACTTAGAACTTAACAGCGATAGAATAGCTGTTTTCACAGATCCGGCTCGTTTTAAGCAGGTGATGAGTAATTTAATTAATAATGCATTGAAATTTACAGATGAGGGAGAGATTATTATAGGATATCATCAAATTACTCAAAGTGGAAGGAAGTTGCTTAAATTTTATGTAAAAGACACAGGAATTGGCATTCCAAATGAAAAGTTAGATGTAATTTTTGATCGCTTTAATCAGTTAGTTGACGATCGTAGAAAATCATATAAGGGAACGGGTCTTGGATTAGCAATTTCTAAAAAGCTGATTGATTTGCTCGGAGGACAAATAGGTGTTGAGTCTCATGAAGGAGTTGGCTCGGAATTTAATTTTACTTTGCCATATCAGGTTTTGGATTCACCTGATACTCCAGAAGAAATTAAAGATTTAAAACCAGCCAAAATCGATTGGTCAGAAAAGGCTATTCTGATTGTTGAAGATACTCCTTCAAACTATTATCTTTTAGAACACTATTTAAAACCTACAAAAGTTAAGTTATTTTGGGCAAAATCAGGCAAAGAGGCAATTGATCTTTTTAAACAGGAAGACAAATTTGATTTAGTTTTGATGGATATTCAACTTCCCGGGATAAATGGTTACGAAGCAACAAAACTAATAAAAGCTCATAATAAAGATGTTCCGGTTATAGCTCAAACAGCGTACGCTTTATCCGGAGAAAAGGAGCATAGCCTAAACGAAGGTTGTGATGATTTTATCTCAAAACCGGTTAAAAAAGAGATGCTTCTGGAGCTAATAAGTAATTATTTGCTGTAAATAATTACAGATTAATAACCAATTAGTTTAGCTTTTCGCAAACGGTATTTTTCTTCGTTACTTAAATCTTTTTTATTATCAAACACAGCATTTTCCCAACTACCATACATTGGATTTGGCAATACAATAAATATTTCCCCAAATTTTTCGCTGTTTTCTTTAACAACATCAAATCCACAATTTGTTGATCTGTCTTCAAAAATTTCAGAGAAGTCGCCAAGGTTGTCGCCAATTAACAACACAATTTCATAATTTTCTCTAACAATATCTCTGCGAGGTTTTTTACTACTTGTATTTGATTTTAATAATAAATGAGAACTATCGGCAAAGGCAAAATTTTCCTTTTGCAGATTTTTTAAGGTAACTTCAAATTCATCTACACTTCTATTTGAAATATAAAAAACTTCAATACCTTTTGATTCTGCATATTTCGAAAACTCAACAGCGCCGGGAAGAGCTTTAGCATTAATTTGGGAAGTCCAGCTGCGCCAGGTGTTTTTAGAATATCCATTACCGGTTCTAATGCAGCTTGTTTCAAAAGGACTGTTATCTAGCATTGTTTCGTCAATATCAACAATAATCGCCTTTTTTGTTTCGGTATTATTTTCTGCTAAGATCATATCAATTCTTAATTCTGCCCAATTAAAACATTGGTAGTAAATAGCTTTCATTTCTCCTGACTTTTGATACCATAGCGTCGACATTATTAAATGATCCTGTGATTTGCTTTCTTCAAAGCTGTTCTGTTGGCATGAATGTAGTATAAATGTAATTCCCAGAAATAAAAATATTAGTTTTTTCATTGTTTAAGTTTTTCAGATTATAATGGATTATAAAGGTAATTATTAAATAAATATTGAAAAAGTTTAATTTTGCATGTAACTTTCTACTTACTTAAACGTCATATTTTCGAATAAGAGTATTTTTTAATGACTGTAGAGGAATATAATAAGAGTGTTGATTTGTATTCTGATGGTATTTTCCGCTTTATTTTAAAAAACATTAAAAATGAAGATGAAGCTAAAGATATTGTACAAGACACGTATGAAAAATTGTGGATAAGAGCTTCTGAAGTCTCATTTGAAAAAGTTAAGTCATATTTATTTTCTACAGCATATCACACTATGATTGATAAAATCAGGAAAAACAAACGTGTAACAAACTTAAGTGACGGAATTGATGATTTGGGCACTTGTACAGATAGTTATAATGGATTAAGTGAAGCTTTAGATGAAGCATTAAAACAACTGTCAGAAATTCAAAGATCCGTAATTTTATTAAAAGATTATGAAGGGTATGCATATAACGAAATTGCGGAAATAACTGACCTGTCAGAGTCTCAGGTGAAGGTGTATATTTACAGAGGACGACTTGCGCTTAAAAAATATATTGGAAGCATTGAAGTATTGATTTAGAAAACAATTAATAAATGATTGACATTAATAGAAATAATTACGAAGAATATTTTCTTGATTTTCAGGATGGGGAATTATCTCCATCTGATGAGAATTTATTAATGTTATTTTTAAATAAAAATCCGGATTTAAAAAGTGAACTCGAGCTTTTTGAAGCGGATAAAATACCTGTTGATAATACATTTTTCGAAAATAAAATGGAATTAAAAAAATCCCGCATTTTATCTGGTGTTACAATAAACAATTTTGACGAATTATGTATAGCCAGAATGGAAGGTGATTTAAAAAGAAGAGAAACAATTGAATTTGACAAATTTATTGCCGG
>JAUVLS010000295.1 GCA_030600625.1 Bacteroidales bacterium | reverse complement strand
ATAAATATCGGAAGTGTGATTTTTAAAATCCCGGCAAGTTTTAATTTAGTCATAATCATGAAATTTAAAATAATAAACTAATTTACGGAATAATTGTATAAAAAGTTATATTGAGTACCCACAATTAAATTAAACTGACTTTGCGAATCACCCAAAAACCCTATTGTAAACTGAGTATTTCCTTTTAAAGGGAAACCTTCGTAAATGTTTCCGTTACTATTAAATAAAAATATTTTGTTAGTTGTTTTGGAAACAATCCCTAATTTTCGATCATCGTACGAAAAGTAGTAATAAACAGGCGAAGATTCAATATTTTTATCAAATTTATAATCAAATATTTCTGAACCATCTTGTTTACATACGTCTAATTTGTTTTTATCAAGAAAAATATAGTCTTTAAAACCATCAGCATTAATATCCTGGTAATCGAAATAATGATTTGATGAATACTTCCCGATTTGTTTTGATTTCACCGTTCCATCTAAATATATCATTCTAACCAAACTTGATGTGTCTGTTGTTACAAAACGCGGACTGGTATTAGAGTTCCCCGGTTCCAGAATAAAATTATTGTTTGCTGATTTGGGAAACTGATTTTTTATATGAATACGTTCTTCACCTCTTCGGTTTAAAATATACACTCTGTATTTATCGGCAAAAATAAGATAGTCGTTTGTTTTAATTCTAAAATGCTGAACCGGAGTTGTAACATGCTTATCGGTTTGACCAAATTTCCATCCATTCACTAAATTCCCCTCGAGATTATATAAATAAACATTTTTGTTTTTGCAAGGAATAAGAATTCTGTAATCCAAAGTTTTGTCATAATCAAACATTGCCAGGCCTGCAGTTGACGGCGATCTCAGTTTAACCGGATATCGCTCTACATAATTACCATTTCTGTCGATTAAATGAATTTTATTTTCGGTGCTAAATAAAAACTGAAGTTTCCCGTTTTTATAAAAATCAACCTGGTATATTTCACTATTTATTTTTTCGTTTAATTGTAATTTCCATAAAATTCTACCCACTTTATTAATCAGGTAAATCTTATTATTTAAATCCTGGACAAAAATTTCGTTTTCTTTAGTGTAATGATTTATTACTAATATTGGTTTGAAATCTATTGAAGCATCCAAATGGCTTTCCCAAATCGTAACAGCTTCATCTTTAAGCTCAGGAACATATTGTAAATATAAGTTATTGTAAATCATGCCATTATTTTGCTGAAGTTGAACGGCTAAAGCCTGAAATTTCCTAAAACTTTCAATGTTTTGATTTAATCCTTTTTTGAGATTTGGATTTAAAAATTCAGCAATATATTTCGGCGAACGAAACATGTTAGTATAAAAATAGAAATTTGATTTTGAAGATAGATAATTTGTGAATTGCTCAAATTTCATATCATTATCGAGTGTTTTATGTAATATGTTCGAATGGATAAATTTGGAAACGGATTTTTTGGAACTGCCGATAATAATAAAATTGTCGATAAATGTAGCATACTGATTTTTAAATTCGGGGAAAACATTTCCGAAAAATGTTCTGAATACATTATTAAATGGTAAAGAATATACTTTGTATTTAGTTTCTTTATCAATTCTTATTTCATTTATAAAACGTGATTTGTTTATATTGTTTGTTTCAGCAATTTTAGAAATAATTTCATTTAGGTTGTTTTCGGCAATACTTTTACCTTTAGTTCGCATTATAATGTATGTATTGTCCTCAAAATTGTCGTTTGGCTCATCAGTAACTACAAGCCCGATTTCTTCGTCAAGATGCTCTTTGAAAAACTGTTCTAAATCAATGGCATACTTATTTTTATACAGATCAACCTGTAATTGATATTTATTTATTTTTCCGTCTTTCTCAAGATAAGATTTATAATTCTTTAAATACTGATCAATATCACTAATACCTAATGATAAAAAAAGGGAAGTGTTCGAAGGAAGAATACTGTTCATTTTATGATCAACGGGTTCTTGTTTAAGAAAAATGTTGAGATAATTATTTAAAGAATCATTACTAAAAGTAAATCCGTTTAATAAAACAGCATCCTTTTTTAAATTTATATCTAGTTCTGCCCAATTTCCTAAATTTGAAAAGTTAGAAATTAAACTTTTTTGTTTGTTGTTTAGGGCAAATGATACTATTTCGTTAAAGCGGGCAAGGTTTAAATATATATTTGCATCAACATTTCTCCCGGCAGTTTTTTGTACTTTAACAAATCCACGATCATCAAATATCGATTTTTCAGCTTCTGATTGTCGTATTGAATTTTCCACTAAAATTGATGATGAACTATATATCAGGATTCCTTTATAAAACGAAAAATGTAATTCTTTATCTGCCGTTTTAACATTGTATATTTTTGTATTGTTATAATCGCGGGACGATACATTATTTTCAGAACTTAAAAGACTTGTAATCGATTGAAGAATAAATTTTTTATCACGAAAATTATGCATTCTTACCAGGAATAGAAACTCAAGACTTGCTTTCCCAATTTTGTGAGCAGAAATTACAATTTGATTATCTGTTATTAAATCTTGAATAATTTGATTTTTACCGGGAAGATTTGCTATATATTCTAAATCAGAATCAAATTGTTTTACTGCAGGAAACTGAGCAAGCTCTTCCCATA
>JAUVLS010000131.1 GCA_030600625.1 Bacteroidales bacterium | reverse complement strand
AAACCATGATTTGAAAAATTGTTATTCGATAAGGATTGTAATAAGTTATCCAGATGATTATGGAATGACTGATCTATGTTTTGTTCAAAAATATCTGATTCTTTTTTACCAATTAAAATTGTATAAATTTTATTACCGGTTAAGAAATACTCTATTAGTAAATCTTTTCGGCTTAACTTTTTCTGTATGTCTTCAATCTTTAATGTATTCTGTAAATGTTTTAATGAATGATATTTTTGAAAATTATTTTCAAGATAAATTGCAAGATCATCAAATTCTTGTTTTTTTTCGAAAAGGTATTTATGCCAGTATTCTAATTTATTTTGATCAGGATTCTTTTTTTTATTTTCTTCATATATCAGTTCTTCGTATGTCCATATAGATTTTTCAAGTTGTTTTTCCTTATTGATTAACGAATCAGGAATACCACCAATATTTAAGGCATGAGTATTTTTTAAAGCTTCGGTAAGAATTGCTGATTTACCGGCTTCGCTATAGTTAAATGCTTTTTCAAGATATTTTTGTTCATTAGTTAATTTATATAACTCGTAACTTGTTTGTAAAGCATTTGAAAATGTTTCAAACTCATTATCGGCCAGAAATAATTTGCTTTCTTCGCTCAAATACCCCGACCTGATCAGATTAATGGCTTCTGTTGCCCGATCGTAAGTTGCCAAACTTAGTTTATAATTACTTATATTTTTGTTTTGCGAGGCCAGTTTTGACAGAGCATAGGCCTTGTTTTTTAATGAACTTAATAAATGTGTTTTAGAGGATACCTCGTTAATCTCAGGATTTGAACTTGTACTCGTATCATTAAATTCAGGTGTTAAGGCAATTAATGATTTCTGAAAATAGAATAAGGCGCTGTCGGTTTGGTTATTATCTAAATAGAATTCACCTATTTTATTATAACAATTAGATATATTAGGATGGATTAAACCGAAGTTTTCTTTATAGATATTTAGAGATGAACGAAAATAATTAAAAGCTGTTTTAGTATCATTGAATTGATGTGAAATGAAAATCCCATAATTCATTTGCTGATATGCAAGCCAGATATAATTTTCTCCATAATTCTTTTCTATATTATCAAGTGCTTGTAAATAGTATTTATTAGCCTTATCAAAGGCGGCAATTTTTTCATAACAATAAGCTAAGTTTCCCAGGGTATTATATTTAGACTTTTTTTCTTTTAGTAACAGACTTTTTTTATAATATTCAATGGCATAAACAAAATCATTATTTTTTTTATAAATATTACCTAAATTATTATAGCTTGATGCTAGTTGTTTTTTATACTTTACTGAATCATTAGTAAATATATCTATTGCTCTAAAGTGGAAATCTTTTGCTTTGGAATAATCTTGCTGTATGTAAAAGATATTGGCTTTATTTCCATAAACATAGGCTAGTAACGACAAGTTAGAATTTAATTTATATATTTCTTCGGCTTTATTATAACAATTAATAGCATCATCAAATTTCCCCAGTAATTTATTTATAATTCCAAGGCTTTGATATGAATATGCTAACAGAGTACTGTTAATTATGGCTGCATTTTCATATAAATTAACAGCATTTTGAGTATAGTATAAGGCGCTATCCAGTTTCCCAATTCTTCCAAAGTCCAATCCCTTGTTATAGAATAATTCTGCTTTTTCAAGTATTTTAATGTTTTCAAGACTGTCGGGGGATTGATTAACAGCTTGCACATTTACCGAAATAAACAGGAATAATACGAAAAGTAAATTTTTAAAATACATTATTTCTTAGTTTGTACTTAAGGGCATTTCTAAAAATTATTTTTTATAAACCACGATGAACAAAAGTAATTTACCTTCCGTGAGATCGCTTCGCTTAGTTCATAATAAACACAAAGACTTTTAAATCAGAACATTGTGAGCTTTGTGCTTTCTTTGTGTCTTTTGTGGTTAATTATTTTTTGAGTTTTTAGAGATTTCATTAATATATACTAAAAAAATTGAAAAAAGTTTTAAAAAATGTAAAAAATAATCGCCAGTAAATCAGTTGCTTATCTAAGTAAAATAAAAAAAGTTGAAAATAGGTGATAACATTTTTGCAATTTCCGGAATAAATAGGTGAGAGGACATTAAACTAAATCATTAAATAATTTTTTTAAAAAAGGAACTATGAAAACATTAAAAAACATTTTTGGAATTGAAGAAACTAAAAAATCAATGAACAATTTTTTTAACAGTCTTGATACAAATGCAATGATAATGATAAAAGGTGGTGGTGAAGATGATGATGATTTATGGCCACCATCAACAAACGGAGGAAACTAATAAAGCACTCCCTTTCGATTCAATTATACGTTCTTAACGTGTTGGCCGACTCAATATAATGTTGGGTTGGTCTTTTCTAACAAAACTTAAACCGATCCGCCAACTGGTGGAGAGTTCAATGGATATGGCAAAGACGCAATGCATTACGTCTCAAATGAGACAATAAGGAATTAAACTTGAAACTAGAAATTATGGATACAAACTTTGAAATGATTGAAAAATATATCGATGGAGAATTGACAGGAAAGGAATTATTCAATTTTAAAGACTTACTTTCAACTAACAACGATATAAAGCGCGATTATAACCTGAGTATGGAAATCAATAACTCAATCATCGAAGATGATGTAATGGCGCTGAGAGAAACTATGGACTACATGTATGCGGAAGAATCTGAGGCAAAAAGAATACCTCCGGTATTTACTAAGCGCAGATTCTATTATGCTGCAGCTTCAGCTGCTTTATTAATTGCAACGGGAGGCTTAGTTCAGAGATTAGCAAGACCTGATTTGGATAATAATGCAGTTTTTGAAAAGTATTATGCTCCTTATGATGTCTCCGTTACATATCGTTCCGGAAATGCCGAAGTAGATAGATTATTGTTAAATGCACTCGAACGCTACGAAGAAAAAGATTTTGAGCATGCATTGATACTTTTTGAGGAAGTTTTAGAAACCAGGGAGAATGATCTGGCTGTTAGCTTATATTCCGGTATTTCATACATAGAAGAAGAAAAATACCAGAAAGCCACAAAATCATTTAACAATATTATTTCCCATAACGATAACTTGTTTATTGAGCAAGCTAAATGGTATTTGGCAATGTGTTATTTAAAAACTGAAAATACCGTTAAGGCCAAAAATGTATTAAATGAAATAATAAAAGAGGAAAGTTATTACAGGGAACAGGCAGCTAAAGTATTAAAAGATATCAAAAATTAACTGAGAGAAATTCATGCGAGATTCTATGAAAAACAATGTAAAAACCATAAACGGCAAGATCGTGAGAGAAAACAAGAAAAAATATAATTCTGAAAAAATCAGTTTTTTATCTCATATCTCGCATGGTATACGAACTCCGTTAAACTCAATCATGGGTTTTTCGAAATTACTGGTTTTAAGGGAGTTAATTGACGAAAAGCAAAAAGAATATATTCAGGGTATTTTAAACGGAAGTAATTTATTACTACAGTTTGTAGATAATATTATGGATTTATCCCAGTTTGAGGCAAACAACTATTCGTTAATAATAAGGAAATACGATATAAATCAGATTTTATGGGAATTTACTGAGGATTTTTACAACCGAAAAATTGAAAATAATGATACCGATATTAATTTGATGCTTGTGTGGGATACCAAGGTAAATGATTTGAAAATTGAAACAGATTCAATGTTACTAAAAAAAGCTTTGCGAAGAATTATTAACCTGGTATCTGTAAAATATCCTGTTGTAGAATTTGAATTGGGTTATCGTATAACCGAGAATAAATACTTGAATATATTTGTTCGTCCTGCAAAGGAAAAATTATCTGCTGATGATCTTTTAACCGAACATCAGTCGTATTCAATTGACGAGGATAATTCTTTCGATTATTTTAATTACAAAGTTCTATCTGGTTCAGTATCAATGCTGGGAGGTGAGCTGACTATGGATTCTGAAACCCAGGAATCCTCTTTTGCTATTCCAATAAAATATGAAAGAAATAAAGGATTTAATATAATTTAAATTAATAAATTATGAGTACTTATAACATTTATATACCTACAGAAAAAGGTAAAATGAAAATAGATTGTAGTCAGATACTCTATATTGAAACAAGTCTTCAGTGTTCAAGGCTTACACTAATTAATAACGAAAAAATCGAGTTGTTATTAACCATAAATGAAACAGAGCATTTATTATTCGATCAGGGATTTTTCAGGTTTAATAATAAATACCTGGTAAATCTTCGTCATGTTGAGGTAGTATTTCCTTCAGAAGCCTCTAAAGTAGTGTTAGAAAACGGTAAAGAAATATTTGTAAATTATAACAAAAAAGACGAGTTATTTGAAAGTTTAAAACAGGTGTATGATCTTCAAGAGTTAGTATAAATTATCAAGTTAGGTTTGTTGTTATTAACCCCAGTGATACCATCTCCGAATGTTAATATTTGGAGATGGTTTCTGTTTTATATAATACAAAAAAGTTTTTGTTAATTTTTAGAATAGTTATCTTTAAACAAAAAATGCCTTTCCCTTTTTACAAACAACTCGATGCTATGCCTGCCTGCCGAATAGGCAGGGATTGTGGCTCTTTTATTAATAACTACAAAGATGATTGCAAGTATGTCTTTCCCACACTATAAACAACTCGATGCTATGGATTGCGGTCCTACCTGTTTAAGGATGATCGCAAAACATTATGGCAAAAATTACTCATTACAAACATTACGAGATAAAAGCTATATAACCCGCGAAGGTGTTTCTATGCTTGGGATTAGTGATGCTGCTGAAGCAATTGGTTTCCGGAGTATGGGTGTGCGAATTACGTTTGAGCAATTATTAAACGAAACACCTTTGCCATGTGTTGCACATTGGAAACAGAATCATTTTGTGGTTGTTTATAAAATTAATAAACAGCGTAATGGGAAAATATTTGTGCATGTTTCAGATCCTGCTCGTGGATTAATAAAATTTACCAAAGAGGAGTTTTTATCGGGTTGGGCATCTACAAAAGAAGGCGGAGAGGATAAAGGCCTTTGTTTATTGCTTGAAACTACGCCCGATTTTTACAAGGCAGATGATGAAAAATTAAATAAATCAGGATTTAAATTCCTGTTTTCATATTTACGGCCTTATAAAAAGATAATTACTCAACTATTCCTGGGATTATTATTAG
>JAUVLS010000232.1 GCA_030600625.1 Bacteroidales bacterium | reverse complement strand
TTTTGAATTTCTTTAACTCTTTGAAGGTCTCTTTTTGGTTTATGATAAACCTCCATATTTAGTAAAAAAAGAGGCTGAAAGATATTCGCCTTAATCTTAGCCTTCTTACTTCTAACTCCATTTATTATGTATGATTGTCTGCCAAAACTTTCTGTGTAAATAGTCGCAATTATACTTGTTTCGGAATATTTAATATGATTTAAAACTATTCCTCTTGTTTTATACAGCATCTTACATTCACTTAATGTTCAATACAAAAATATCTAATCTTTTGCTCAGAATTTAATTTTTCGTAACTAATCAGCGTTCCTTAAACTAATAATTGCCACAAATTCACAGATTTTCAATGGATAATAATTATCAAACATTAGTCTATATTTGAAAAATTATTTTTAGGTTATTTTCAATATTATATAATCTGTGAATCTGTGGCTTTTTTGTAAAGTTCAGATTATGAATATTGCACTGATTGGTTACAATTTTTCAAATATAAAATTTGTTTTTAATTGTATGGCACAACTCGCGGATTTTAGGGAAAGTATATTGTTCCTTTTTTGCTGATAATCACCAATAAATAATATTTAATCAAATAAACTTGACTTCGGGATTAAAATGTGGTATATTATTTGCACTTTTGTTTAACCTTAACACTATTTTATATAACTTTTTGATTAAAAAGAACTAAAACATTCATATAATATGAAAACAAAAATACTAAGCTTAAGTATATTAATCTTGTTTTCTATAACAAGTGTAGCCCAGGTAAATAAATCTACAACTTTTATTAAACGAGGGCATAAGATTCTTTGTTCGGCATATAGCCCTGATGGGAAATATATTGCTACGGGGGGTGTTGACGATAAAATTATTATATGGGATGCAAAAACCGGAAGTATTATAAACGAACTTATTAACCGTGACTGGCCTTTAGCTCTAAAATTTACTCCCGATGCACGATACTTAGTTTCAGCGGGTCGTACCGAACGGGTTCGGGTTTGGGATTACAAAACGGGTAATATGGTTCGCGAAATGAAAGGTCATCGCGATCATATCCTTTCTTTAGATATTAGTCCTGATGGAAGATATATTGCTACAGGAAGTATTGATAAAATGGTAAAACTTTGGGATTTAAATCAAGGTATTTTTATTCGTGATTTGAAAGGTCATCGTGATCAGGTTTCGTCTGTTACATTCAGTCCTGATGGAAAAAAACTTGCATCGTGTGGTGCAGATCAAACTATAAAAGAATGGAATATCCCCGGAGGTAATGAAATTCGTACTATACCAAAGGCGCACCATGGCTGGGTCAGAAATGTAGCTTATAGTCCTAATGGACAAATACTGGCAAGTGGTGGTGATGATAAAAAGATAAATATTTGGAAAAATGGAATTTTACAAAAAAGCCTTCTTGGACATAAACACATATTACAATACATTACTTTTAGTGGTGATGGCCAATATTTATTAAGTGGAGGATACGACAAGTTTTTTATTCTCTGGGAAGTTAAAACCGGAAAAATGCTCCATGCCTCCGAAAGGCAAAGGGACAAAGTAATAGCCGCTAATTTTAGTCCTGATGGAAAAAGAATTATTACATCAGATTTTACTTATGATTTAAATGTTTGGGATATATCCAATCTGGGAATTGCCGGCACACAGTTTGTTCAGAAAACTTCTACAGAAAAAAAAACAGCTCCATATGTAGCTGAAACTCCTGTACAGACAAAAACCGAATCTGTAAAAACTACATATACAGCTCCGGTTACGACATATTCAACTCCGGTTGTAGTTGCTCCCGCGGTTATTGATGTTGATCAGATTAAATCTATGGGAATAAAACCTAATCCAAACCGATATGCCTTAATAGTTGGGAACGAAGATTACAGCTCATACCAAACAAACTTAAGATCTGAATCGGATGTAGATTTTGCTGAACGTGATGCCGAAATATTTAAACAATATGCAATTCACGTGTTGGGTATTCCTGAAGAAAATATCATTTTCAACACAAATGCAAGAGCTATTCAAATGCATCGTGATCTTAATAAAATTAACATGATTGCAAATGTTACTAAAGGAAAAGCGGAAATTTTCTTTTATTACGCAGGACATGGGTTCCCTGATGAAAAGACACAAGAACCTCATTTAATACCCGTAGATGTAAGTGGATCCGATCTTGAATTTGCATTAAAATTAAGCGATGTTTATGCCAAGTTAACTGAATATCCAACCTTACGGGTTACCGTATTTTTAGATGCCTGTTTCAGTGGGGGGGCGCGTAATCAGGGATTAGTTGCGGCACGTGGTGTAAAAGTAAAACCCAAAGAAAATATTTTTAGAGGTAACATGATTGTTTTCGCAGCAAGTAGTGGTGATCAGTCTTCGTTGCCGCATAAAGAAAAACAACATGGAATGTTTACCTATTTTCTGCTTAAGAAACTTCAGGATACAAAAGGAGATGTTACTTATAAAGAATTATCAGATTATTTGAAGGAACAAGTTGGCGTAAAATCTATTATGATTAATAACAAAGAACAAACTCCTGAAACTAATATTAGCGTTGACCTTAAAAATACATGGAGTAGTTTAAAAATAAATCCATAGCAAGCGAAGCTATCTCTTTTTGTTTGGTTGTAATGGCAACAGATTACTTCGCTTTGCTCGTAATGACTACCAGAAGGTATGTATCGGGCTATTTTATAAATAAGAGTTTGGTAATATGAGTTTTTGAACCATCCTCGTTCGAACAGAATACCAGATAAACTCCTGTGCTAACTCTACTCCCCGAAAAATTCTTGCCATTCCATGTTGCCTGTCCTCCTTCGGCAGTGGTTTCATACACAATATTTCCACTTATGTCGGTTATCTTAACATTAACATCAGAAACCAGTCCTCTTATGGTAATATCTCCATTGTAATTTTCACGAACAGGATTAGGATAAACATATACATCTCGAAACTCATCACTACCCATTGTAGCCGACCCTCGATAAGAAATCAATCCTTTATCGGTTGCAAAAAATATTTCACCGGTTTCGTGATTAATCCCAATGTCATTAATCCGGTTAGATAGTAATGGACTATTCCCTTCTGTAAAATGATATATTTCTTCTGTTCCATCTTCTGAAACAAGATAAGCACCTGAGCTTTGTGTTCCAATCCATTTTTTATTTGCTCCGTCAACAGCTATTGATGTAATTACCTGTGTTTTTAAAAGATAACCCGTTTCTTCTCCTTCCGTGAGTTTAATTCGTTGCGCATGAAAATCAGAATCTTCGAAAACATTTTCAGGATAATAATAAACTACAATTCCCTGATCTGTTCCAACCCAAATATCGCCATCAAGATCTTCTGCAATTGAGTACACATTATTAGAAATTATTTTCCCGTTTTCATCAA
>JAUVLS010000178.1 GCA_030600625.1 Bacteroidales bacterium | reverse complement strand
CAGATACAGATGAATGGGCATTGGCCAATAATTTTATTTCAGTTGTTCCTGTTGAGATTGATTATACGGCTTATGATCAAATGGATTATTTTAAAAAATGGAATTATGAGATCAAAGATTGATAACCTCAAATTAGGATTAATTCTGGGAATACTTGCTCCGGCTCTTACAATACTGGTGGTTTATCTGATTCAGTTTTCAGAGTATGATTTCCGGGAATTAATCGATTTGTTGGTTTCAAAAAGGGTATTTACAAAGATTGTAAGTCTCTGTGTTATTCCTAACCTGGCATTATTTTTTATTTTTTTAAATAAAAATCATTATAATTCTGCACGAGGTATTTTAATGGCCACAATCATATTTGCCATTTTTATTTTTATAACTTGGTTTACGTTATAGTTACTAAAACCTAATCTAATATAGTTAATTTTAAGTATGTCAGGAAGGTTTGAATATATAATATACATGCCCCATGTTCTATGCTTCATGGTTTCAGGTTTCGTGAGAATGTCTTGATACTAAAATCTAATGTCTAATATCTAAAACATGAAATATTACATTATTGCAGGCGAAGCTTCCGGTGATTTACACGGTTCAAACCTTATGAAAGGTTTGAAAATGGTTGATACCGAAGTAAATTTTCGGTTCTGGGGTGGTGATTTAATGAAAGCACAGGGAGGAGAGCTTGTTAAGCATTACAGGGAAACTGCAATAATGGGATTCGTTGAGGTATTAATGAATCTTGGAAGAATAAAACGATTTTTCACAGAGTGCAAACAAGATATTCTGAATTATAACCCTGATGTTTTGATTTTAATTGATTATCCGGGCTTTAATCTTCGAATGGCTAAGTTCGCGAAATCAAACGGCTTAAAAACTTACTATTATATATCGCCTAAAATCTGGGCATGGAAAGAATCACGTATTAATAAAATAAAGGCATTTGTTGATAAAATGTTTGTGATTTTTCCTTTTGAAGTTGATTTTTATAAAAGGCATAACTATCCGGTTGATTATGCCGGCAATCCATTACTCGATGCTGTTCAGGAAAAAATTAATGAGGAAGGCAGCCTTGATGATTTCATTAATAAAAACAATTTAAAAAATAAGCTGATTATTGGAATTTTGGCCGGTAGCCGAAAACAAGAGATTGACAGGAATTTGGGTGTTATGTTGAAAATCATCCCAAATTATAAAGATTATCAGTTCGTAATAGCTGCTGCACCTTCAATTGAGCCTGATTACTACAATAAATTTATTGAAGGCCACGATGTAAAAGTTGTGTTTAATCAGACTTACGATGTGCTAAAACATTCAACAGCAGCATTAGTGACTTCTGGAACAGCTACACTGGAAACTGCTTTGTTTAATGTGCCACAGGTGGTTTGTTACCGTGCCGGAAATTTGTCATATTTTATTGCAAAACAGTTTGTTAAATTAAATTACATTTCGTTGGTTAATCTTATTATGAATTCAGATGTAGTTAAAGAACTTCTTCAGTTTGATATGAATTCTAAAATGGTAAAAGAAGAATTGGATAAAATTCTTTTCGATGATGATTATCGCTACAAAATGTTAGATAATTATAAACAACTTAGGGAAGTTCTTGGAGAAACAGGTGCTTCGGAAAGGGTTGCAAAACTCATTTATAACTATCTTCAAGAAAAATAATAGAAGAATTATATTCTTTTGTCATTCCCGCGAAGGCGGGAATCTATTGTAAAAAGGTTAATCTCGTTGAGCTCGCTAAAGCTCGGTTCCTGATTTCCGTTTCACTTCATCAGGAATGACACGAAAATAGGATTTAATTTAATTTTACAAGCTGCTCCTTTGCGCGATCATTAATGTATTCAATAGTTTCAGGATTTCCTTTATAATATACGTTCCCCGATCTTAAGATTTCAACTGAAAGCTCTTTGTTTACATAAATACTACAATCACCAATGCTTTCACTTTTAACAGTAACATAATTTGCAATGAAACTTTCTGCATTTATCTGAATAGATGCTCGTGCCCAGAATGTAAATGAATTTGTTTCTCCGCTCAAATTAATTATGCCTCCTGATGTCCCTGAATTTACAACATAACAGTTATTACAATTTAAATTTAATTCTATTTCTGCAAAATCTGCAATTGAAAATATTTTAAGCTCGGGAGTAATTAGCGTGTTTTGCGATACAATCTTTGATGGTGCATTTAATTCTAAAAACCTTAATGTATCTACTGAAATGTATAGCTTAATTTTATCGTAATCTCTTGACCAGCGAGCTGAATTATTATCATTAATGGTAAGTTTTTTATCTTCATCAACATTAAATTCAAGATTAGGTATGACATTACTTCCTCCCTTTACCTCAATTTTGCATACAGTATCCTGTATTAAATAGATTTCAAAAATGTCTTCTACATATATCTCATCAAAATCTAAGATCTCAATATTTTTTGTAATAATACTTCCTGTATTGAATAAAGCATTATCGCACGAAGTGATTAAAAAAATAAATAGTATAAATAAATAATTTTTCATTTGTCAATAAATCAATTAAAAGGCATATCCAATTCCCCACTCAAGAAAACTCGCTTTTGCCCAATGCGATTTAAGTGTAAAATTAGTTATGAATTTATCATTTATTCTGTAACGTAATCCAATTCGGCTATATATCGGAGCTAAAACTTCAACGGGAGCGTAAATATATCCTCCAATATTAATTACCAGAGCCAGACGACCAATAACCCATTCATGTCCTGCATGTAATCCAAGCTGGTACAAATCAGAATTTATTATATCGGCTTTATCTGTATTTTGAGAATATTGCCTGTTGGTTCCATCAAAAAAGATATCGGTTCCTAATCCCCATCTTCCTTTTAGAGAATAATTCCTGTTATAATCCAGCATTAACGATGAAGCAAAATAATAACCCGGCTCATATCGCGATTTGGTTTTAACACCTACCGCATAAATTATAGTGTATTCATTTTTATTTTCTATTTCAGGGAGTTCAAGTTGAATTTGCTCAGGTTTATCGTTTAACTCGTATAGTAAACCAATTGAGCCGGAAATTACATTCAGCCCTTTGTTAGGAGATTTTATCTTTCCATTGGAAACATGTGTGAAACGAACACCATTTGTAAGCGATAGTTGTTTAGACAGAGGAATTGTTGACTGAAGGCTAAAATCAATAAACATATTTAAATTAGAAGCAATAGCAAGGTTTTGTGGATTATCTTCGATATCAAAATAATCTGTTATATAAGAAGCACCAAAAGCAAATTGCCAACTCAGATTAGCTCTGTTTGAAACTCCAATAATTGGAACTTTTATATAAGAGTATAAAGCATTAACATATCCATAAACATCATTGTTCCCAAGATTTGATCTGTAAAAACCAATTCCGTAATAAGGATAACGGTACAATTGATTCCAGTATTTATTTCCATAACTTGCTTTTGTCACTTTTAAATCAAAAGTTCTGATATGATCTTCAAGCATATATTCAATTGATTTATGATGAGGCATTATAAAACCATAACCAAAATCGGTTTCAAGATATAATCCCTTTTTTATGGATTCGGAAAACTGTCCTTTGACAAAAAATGGAAATGCAAATGCAATGAATACTATTATGAATCGTTTTACAAACATTTAATCATTTTCAGGAGATGAAATACAAAATTAACAATTGATTTTTCATGCACAACAATAAAATAAACTATTAAGAATTTACTAATTCTTGATTTTGTTTAAAAAATTTAAAAGCTAAATTTGTGTTCAAATAAAAACCAACTATGTATACGCTTTTGAAAAAAGAAATTAGCGGATTTTTCAGTTCTTTAACAGGCTATATTGTTATTATTGTTTTTCTGGTAATAAACAGCTTGTTTATGTGGATTTTCCCCGGAAGCAATAATGTTTTAGATGGAGGATACGCAAACCTGGATACTTTGTTCACGATTGCTCCCTGGGTGTTTCTGTTTCTCGCACCGGCAGTTACAATGCGAATGTTTGCCGATGAGAAAAAATCAGGTACTATAGAATTATTACTTACTCGCCCTTTATCTGATTTTCAGATTATTTTTGCAAAATATCTTGCAGGCTTGCTTTTGGTGCTGTTTTCAATTTTACCAACACTCATTTATTTCTATTCGGTTTATCAATTGGGAAATCCTGTAGGGAATATTGATACTGGAGGAAC
>JAUVLS010000168.1 GCA_030600625.1 Bacteroidales bacterium | reverse complement strand
AAATTCCGGATAAATAAATAATGATTCATCAAATTTCAGGTGGGCTTCTGTATACTCACCTGCTTCAGCAAATCTGACTCCCTCATTATAAAGCAACTTTGCTTGTTTTTTTAACGCTTTTATTTCTTCTTCAATTGAATTGTCATTTTGAGAAAAAGAACTAAATGCTAACAAAATTGCTAATAAAGTAATTGAAAGTTGTTTCATCTGTTTATAATTTCTTAATTAATTATTTAATTATAAGAAAAGTTATTGTAAAAATAAAAATTTAAATCCCTTAATACTAAATTCTACATAATTAATTTTTTGTAATTGATAAAAGTTTATTTTATTGTATTAAATTAGAAAATTAAAATACATTTTTAAAAATGGAGGATAATAGCAAACTTATTGATCTTTCTTATTTGAACGAGATAAGTGATGGAAGCAACGACCTAATAAACGATTTAGTCGATCTGTTTTTTAAACAAATTCCTGAATATCAAATTGCTTTAAATAATTTCTATGTAAAAAAAGACTGGGATAATTTGAGTAGAATAGCACATAAAGCTAAATCGGCAATTCTTATGGTTGGAATGAAAGACCTGGCTAATGAGCTTAGAAAATTAGAAGAAAATGCAAAAGAGGGGAAAAATATTAATGAATATCAGGAAATAATTACTAAATTTGTAAGAGAAAGTAATATTGCTGTGAAAGAATTAATAGAGATAAGAAATAAAATATAATAGAAAATATTAACCTTAAAACCGGAATATATGTTAAAACATGAATCGAACAACGGAATTGAGATACTATCATTTGATAATGTAAGCAAATTAAATATCTTAATTGCTCAGTCTTTAAAAGAAGAAGTTGCTCAATATTTAACAAATGCAAATACCAAGCTTATTCTAAACCTTGAGGGTGTTGAATATGTTGACAGTTCTGGTTTTGGTGCTTTGCTTTCTATTTTAAGGAATGCAAAAAATAACGATAGCCAGTTCAAACTTTGCAATATGTCTCCTGAAGTAATGGAGTTAGTAAAGTTACTTCAGTTACATAATGTATTTGATATACACGATAGTATTGACCAATGTGTTGAAACATTTGAATAAAATATTAAAACCGGCAAAAGCCGGTTTTTTAGTCTACAAATACTAATTATACTCCTTTCAAATAAATTAAAAAACACTCTGAATGTATGGAATACTTTCAGCTAAAAATAAACATTATAGACGATAAGGATGGCTTTTATACTATCTTAATTATTTATGATAAGTCGGAGTGCAAAATTCGCTTTTCGCCCAAAACCAAAGAATTAAAATATTTAGATACCAATAAGTTAACACAATTTATTAAACTAAAAGAATTTCAGTTACGAAAAATATTACACAATAAAAGAGCTGAAAGCTATTACGAAGGTTTTCAGCTTAACTTTATACTCCACGATGGTTTACCAGATGTTGATTTTTATGATCGAACTAAAATTACAGTGCTGGATAATACCAATAATAAATTTATAGTAAAAAGAACCAATGCCAAAACTAACAACATCCCGGAGTTATTTACCGATGGTTCTTTTAATCATGAAAAAAACGTGGGTGGTTTTGCAGTTTTAATTAAAACAATACAAGGTGAATATTTCATAAATCAAATAAAAACCACAAGAAAGGGAAATAATTTAATTGAACTTTTAGCCGTAATACGAGGTTTAGAATATTTGAAAAACGAAAATAGAGTTAGAGTAATAACTGATAGTCAGTATGTAATAAAAGGTGTCACCGGATGGCTTCCTATATGGAAAATGAATAAATTCTATACAGCCAATGGTACAAAAGCAAAAAATATTACAGAATGGAGAAAAATTGATAAGTTAATTAAAGGTAAATATTTGGAGTTTGAGTGGGTTAAAGCACATTCTGATCATTTTGAGAACACCATTTGTGATATGAAAGCGAAATCAATATCAAAGAGTTAATATGCAACATCAAGATTTAATAGCATATTCACACGGGAAATTTGTACAATTAGAAGACATTATTGAACAGGCTGGATTCTCGATAAAAAGTAATCAATAATTCTATTATCTTTGTTTTTCTTGAAAAACTGAATCCAAAATTAATGAAGCTAAAATATTTATTAACTCTTTTCTTATTAATTTTCCTTGCTGAGACAGGCTATTCTCAAGCGAATATAAAACAAACCTTAAGAGGTATTGTTATTGATAGAGAAACTCAAATACCTTTGTCTGGTGTTAATATCATTTTACCGAATACTGACCCTCAACAAGGAACAATTAGTGATGAAAAGGGTTATTTTAGATTCGAAGAAGTATTAATAGGACGACAAACCATACAAGCAAGTTATATTGGTTACAAAACACAAATAATTGATAATATAATCATAAGTTCTGCTAAAGAGAAAATTATAAAAATTGAATTAGAAGAATCTGTAACTGAAATTGACGAAGTTGTTATAAAAGCAACGATCCAGAAAGATAAGCCTTTAAATAAAATGGCTACCATAAGTGCCCGATCTTTTACTGTTGACGAAACAAATAGATATCCGGGAAGTTATGGCGATCCGGCAAGAATGGCAGCAAATTATGCTGGAGTAATGTCTGTGCGCGATAACAGAAATGATATAATTATTAGGGGTAATTCTTCAACAGGATTATTATGGAGACTCGACGGAATAGAAATTCCTAATCCAAATCATTTTGCAGCATCAGGAACAACTGGAGGACCTATTACTATATTAAATAACAATTTGCTTACTAATTCTGATTTTTTAACCGGAGCTTTCCCAGCTGAATATGGAAATGCTTTAGCTGGAGTATTTGATTTAAAAATGCGTTCAGGAAATAATGAAAAAAGAGAATATTGGGCAGAATTTGGCTATAATGGTTTAGAATTTGGGGCTGAAGGACCTTTTTCTAAAAATACTAATGCTTCGTATTTAATAGCATATAGATATTCGCTTGTAGATATTATAGATTTACTTGGTGCCGAAGTTGAAACCACAAAATACCAGGACTTAACATTTAAACTCAATTTCCCAATGAAAAAAGGGAAAATAAGTTTTGTTGGTATGGGTGGTAAAAGCTATATTGAAATGTTTGATTCTAATGATGATCAAAATGATTGGACCTTTGAAAGCTGGGGCGAAGATTTAAGTAATGGATCGGATATTGGAACATTAGCACTTTCATATGTTCATTTTTTTGGCACAAAAACCAGATTACAAACCGCCATATCTCTTTATGGTTCCAAGGTAACAACAAAAATTGATACTCTAAGTATTTGGAATCCTAACCCAGGTAATTGGGCTAGAGAAAAATCATCGGAAGTAAAAACAAGTATTACAACTCATGTAAATACAAAAATCAACAGCAGAAACACATTTAGCTATGGTTTAATAGCAGACAAGTACTTCGTGAATTTTGCAGATAGTATGGTTACTAATGGACAGTTTGAGGTCAATACTGATGTTAGTGAAGAGTTTAATTTATTTCAGTTATATACTCAGTTCAAACATAAATTCACTAACAATTTAGAACTATATTTAGGCTTACATTCTCAGTATCTTGATATGAATAATACCTATTCATTAGAACCACGAATGGGTTTTAGCTGGAATTTAAATGAAAAAAACTCATTCAAGATTGGTTATGGATTACACAGCCAAACTCAACTTAGAATTATCTATTATACCCAAACTCAACTCGATAATGGAAATATAGTTTTTACAAATAAGAATCTTGACTTCTCAAAAAGCCATCAACTTATTTTAGGTTTTGATCATTTATTTAGTGATATACTGCGATTAAAAGTTGAAACTTATTACCAACATTTATACGATGTACCTGTTAAAGAAAGCCTGCCTGAATACTCTGTTCTTAATTTTGGCGCCGAATATTTTATTGAACGAATCGATAGTTTAACAAATGATGGCACTGGAGAAAATTATGGTATTGAACTTACTCTGGAAAGATTTTTAAAAAACAATTTCTATTTTCTAATAACTACATCTTTATATGAATCAAATTATAAAGGATATGACGGAATAAAAAGAAACACTGCATTTAATGGTAATTATGCCATAAATGTTTTAGGAGGATATGAAATACCTTTTAAAAAGAATAATGCTTTTTCGATTGGATTAAGAACAACATATGCAGGAGGAAGACCATATGTGCCTTATGATGTTGAAGAAACTGTTTCGCAAGGTACTGAAGTACTTGACTGGGATAATGCTTATGAAGTTAGACAAGAAGATTACTTTCGTATTAATTTAAGACTTGGAATAAAAAGAAATAAACCCAAATATAATGTTGAGATTGCTATGGACTTGCAATACAGAACGAATTACACAAGCGTTTATGAACATAGAATTGATCCATTAACAGGCGAAATATATCATAATTACGAAATGGCATTATATCCAATGGCAAGCTATCGAATACAATT
>JAUVLS010000141.1 GCA_030600625.1 Bacteroidales bacterium | reverse complement strand
GTTGCATTTTTCTTCAAACAATGGGGGATTTGGGGAGCTGATGGTGTAAAACGAAAGAAAAAAGACAATGGGAGAAGTCTAAATGGTAAAATATATGATGAATATCCTGAATTAATAGAAGAATATTTTGAATAGCAACCGTAGAAGCCATACACAAGTAAATAATCATATGTATTGTTAGATTTGTAACATATTTAGAAATAAATGTATTTTTCCATAATAACAAACCAGATATTAATTCTTGCACTACTTGCCATAATAGGCGTAGTTGCTACTAAACTGAAAGTAATAACCGAGCAAGTTAAAAACAGTATTGCATCTATAGTTTTTAACATTACGCTACCGGCTCTAATAATTACTTCGGTTTCTCATGTTGAGCTTAATCGCGAAATTCTTAATAACAGCCTGTTAGTATTTATTTTATCGAATGTAGGGATTATTTTATTGTATTTTACAGGAAAAATATCAAGAACAATTTTAAAAATTAAATACAAAAAGGGAAATATTCATTTAATACATACAATGCTCGGTAATGTTGCTTTTTTGGGTTATCCTTTGTTTTCGGCTCTCTTTCCCGGTGGCGAAGGCTTACTTTATGCTGTTATTTTTCATCTTACGCAGGATATTTATATCTGGACCATCGGAGTATTTGAATTTAATAATAGTAAAAACTTAACATTTAAAGAAAGTCTTAAACATTTAATAAATCCAAATACAATTGCATTTGCAATAGGAATCATAATGCTGGCTTTAAATATTAAACTTCCTGAATATATTGATACTCCGTTTTCCGGCTTAGGTAAAACCACTATATACTTAGCGATGCTTTATATTGGCGCTGTTTTAGCCCAAAATCCTGTGTTTGCAGCTTTCAGAAAAACTGAGATTTATATGCTCATTTTCAATAAAATGCTACTTATTCCTTTTCTTTTGTTATTGATAATTAATATAACTTCTTCGGTATTTAACATTCATATTGGAAATATTGCTAAAACGGTTGTTGTAATGCAAACTGCTATGCCGTGCATGGCAATGGTTGTTGTTTTAGCAAAAAAATATGGGAGTGATGATGTCCACGCTACTGAAAATCTGTTTTTATCAACCATTTTATCTTTAGCTACATTACCATTGATTTACTTCATTATACAAATTTTATAAATAATAGTAAGGCTTAGTACAAAAACCGCAGATCTTTTCGAGTACTGACCATTTCTTATTTACTTATGAACATAAGACGCCTCCCTATAGTTTGTCCGTATGTGCTCATGCTACAAATATAGATTCCGTCTGGCACATTTAATCCTTGAGCATTTTGGCCATTCCAAATAACCTGATATTCTCCTGCCGGCTTTTGTTCATCTATCAGCGTGCGAATAAGAAGTCCCTGGATATTGTATATTTTAATTTGTACGTGAGTTAAATTTTCCAACGAATATGTTATCGTAGTTTCTGAATTGAAAGGATTGGGATAATTTTGATGAAGGACAAATTTTTCCGATAAAGCTGTCGGTGGGTCGGACAATCCAACAGAAGACGAATTAAGAATATCGTATCCTTCGTTGATTAAACGTGTGTGGCTGTAGATAGTGCTGTCATCCTCAGGAAGATTGACAGGAATCTCATTGGGGCCAATTCCTGTAGTGTAGTATGGGAATACCCAGCTTTGGAAAATGTTGTGGTCTGGCTTCAGATTTGCATCGTGGACAAAGTTGACCCAATCCATAGTTCCGGCGTAATATGTACTGTCGTTATACTCATCGGGCTCCCAATACTGACTGTCATAATAAGTATCAAAGAAAATTATACCAAATTCTATATCATGCGCATTAAGAAATGATTTTAATTCTGCCATATCAGCTGCTACATCTATGTCTATTCCGAATGAGATATACTCGTCAACCCGGGGTCCGTGAACGTCTATATGTAAAAACGAAAGTGAAACACCTCGCGCCTCAAGGGCAATAATCCATTCTTTAAACTGGTCAACACCCACTTCAGGATAAAGCCCGATTTGTCCGACAGAAACCGATGGAAACCATGTTTGCATTTGTAAAATGTATGCGGCTACGTGATCTGCCAAAGCACCAAGTGAATCAACGAGACACGGCCTGGGGTCTGTTTGTCCCCAATAGATATAATGGTATAGAGGATACCATTGCCTAATGGGTTCATCCATCGCCAGATAGCGGACAACTCCGCCGTTTGCTTCAATGTTTTGAATGACATTGATCGATCCACTGAGGGTCAGGTTGTACACGTACTCGGCTGTCGAGCATTCCACGGGATCATAGGACATAATGGGCTGTGCAAAAAAGGACTCGACAGCAATATCGATACCCCATTGCCCTAATTTGGAAAAAGCCTGAACATCCACAAAGTTTTCGAGATGATTTTCTCCGCAGTTGCAACTTTGGCTTACGGTGCAACTCCAACCTCCGGTACCCACCTGTCCTGTATAGAACTTGAACACATCTATCTTCGATCTGGCGGAGTCCCATTGTTCCGGTTGGTTGAATAGGTCTAACATATCCACGCTGCCAACGTTAGGAGTGAACCAGACTTTGGAACTGTTAGTAGACTGACTGTGAGCCATCAAATCTACCATCATGATTAAAAGTAAAAAAATGATGGTTGTGAGTGAATAATTTGGTTTAACAATTTGTTTTATGGCAAGATTTTTCATTTTTCCCAGATAAAAATAAACACAATCAAAATTATTAAAAAAAAACGCTTTTCATCGGAATTGATGCTGCAATTTAGAAAAATTTGCATTTTTTTCTTTTTACGCGTAGGGTAAACCAATCTTTTATTATCTAAGTATTAGAAAAGACAAGTACATGATTAAAAGTTTTGGTTTGAAGGTGAAGGTTAGTTATTTAACAGAGTGATTTAGTGAGTACTTATGGTCAGTTTTAAATTGACTGGCCATAAGTTTTAAAAACAGGTAATTTTGTAAAAAGAAATATATTTCATTATTTTAATACAATAATTGATAGCATAAATATATGATTCCTTCAGACAAAAATATTTTAAGTAGTATAAAAGAAGGTGATATTAAGCAGTTTGAGGTTCTTTTTAAAGAATATTATGAGAGATTATGCCATTTTGCCATAAAATATGTTAAGAATATTGAGCAATCGGAAGGAGTAGTACAAGACACTTTTTATAATATCTGGAAAAATCATAAAACCTTAAATATAACAACATCACTTAAAGCATACTTATATACTGCAGTTAGAAATAACTGTTTGCAGAAATTACGAACACGTTCTTTGGATATTAAATACGAGAATTATTATAAATCTCATTATGTAAATGAAAGCATTAGTCCGGCTGAAGAGTTAGATGCAAAGGAATTATCAAAAGTTATAAATAAAGCATTAAATACGCTGCCCGAAAGATGCCGGGAAATTTTCAAAATGAGTAGATATGAAGGTTTAAAATACCATGAAATTGCTGAAAAACTTTCAATATCAATTAAAACCGTTGAAGCAAACATGGGAAAAGCCCTAAAGCATTTCAGATTGCATCTGAGAGATTATGCAGAAGCTGTTTAAATTAAAGGAAAAGGATATTTATGATTAATTTAAAAACACATCATCGGCAACAGGCAGGTACTGGGATGATTATATAATGAAATTTGAAATTCGAAATTCTGAAGAAAACCAAATTTCCAATTTCTAATTTCTACACAATAAAATTTCAAAATACAAGTAGCTGAAAATGTATCAACTACAAAAAAAATACAAATAGATGCAGACAAAGAATAACATAGAAAACTGGGACCTGATTGCAAAATATTATTCAGATGAGTGCAGCCAGGAAGAGATTAATGAATTATTTAAATGGAAAGACGAAAATAAAGAAAACCAAATATTATTTAATCAAGTAAAACAGGACTTAGAAATTATAAATTTAAATAAATCGATGAATAAAATTAACGTAGATTCGGCTTGGGAGAAATTTAAAAACAGGATTCAGGAGGATGAACAAAATGTGCCGGTAATTGAAGAGGAGAAAGTAAGATTTTTCGCGTTTCCTGCTGTATTGAAATTTGCAGCAAGCATAGTGATATTATTAGGTATTGGATTCTTTTCTACAAAAATCTATCAAAAAATTGCTAATAAAAACATTACTCTTGAATATGCATTATTAAACGAATTGGATAAGAAAATAATATTACCTGATGGAAGTACAGTTGTATTAAACTCAGATAGTAAAATATCTTATCCCAAAGTTTTTGCTTCAAATGAAAGAAGAATAGAGCTTGAAGGTGAAGCATTTTTCGATGTAACAAAGAATCCTGATCAGCCTTTTATTATAGAAGCTAAAAACGCAGAAGTTAAAGTTCTTGGAACATCATTTAATGTAAATGCAAATATTCCCGGAAATAAGGTAGAGGTTTTTGTTGAAACAGGTTTGGTTCAGTTATCCAGAATGAAAAATGGTGACGAAAAAATCTTAATAAACCCTGGTGATATAGGAGTTTTAAGCACAGACAATCTTTCTAAGACAAAAAACAAAGACCAGAATATAGTTGCATGGAAAACTAAAGAAATTGTATTCCACGAAGATAATTTAGAAAAGGTAATTAAAACTTTAAATAAAGTTTACCAAACTAAGATAGAATGTAAGAATCCAGACGTGTTAGAGTTAAGATATACGTCTACTTTCAGGAATCAGGATATTGATTCTATTTTAAATGTTATTTGCTTGACTTTTAATTTAAAAATTGAAAGCTCTGAAGATCAAATTTATCTTGTAAAACATGATAGTTAATTTCAAAATTATCTGTATATTAAATCTCTTTTATATGCAGTAATTCATGATTAATAAAAAGCGTAATATTATAAATACCATGATTCTTCTAACAGGAGTCATGGTATTTGTTTTTAGACCTTTACAAGTTTTTTCTCAAACTAATTCTATTTTAGATAGTGTAATTACATATAAAACACGT
>JAUVLS010000036.1 GCA_030600625.1 Bacteroidales bacterium | reverse complement strand
CCATCGGTAATTGAAGGTTCCTGTTTGAGCATATATTTTTGAATTAACCATTCAAAAGCTAAGCACGAAACTACAGCTGTTAATGTTACAATTATTGCACCCATTCCAAAGAAATAGATCGATATTGCCAATACAGGCAACATAGCAATAACTACATCTAACATCAGCCGTTTTACTGTTGTATCCCCATAAACATGAGGAGATGGCGATATTGTAATTTTACTCATCTGAAATAAATATTGTGTAATATGTTAATAATTTGGCAAATCGGTTTTTTCATCTCCTTTTGTATCTCTTATTTATAACAGGCATAGCCTGTCATTACTGTTTTCTTGATCTTATGATTTGACTTACTCTGGATTTTCCTAATCTGATATAATCTAATAATGGTAATCCTGCAGGACAAGTATAACTACATGAACCACATTCAATACAATCCATTACACCACCGGTTTCCAATTTATCATTTTTCTCTAACAGAGCTAATTTATTTAAAAGATAAGGTTCTAAGCCTTGAGGGCAAACAGAAACACATTTTGCACAACGTATGCAATTGCTTTCTTTTTTCCTTTTTGATAGTTCAGCAGGCATAATTAATATTCCTGATGTACCTTTAACCACAGGGATTTCCAGAGAATTAATAGCTTTACCCATCATTGGGCCACCATTAATAATTTTCCCTGTATCTTCGGGTAATCCGCCTGCTGCTTCAACTAAATTGCTTACCGGAGTACCAATACGAACCATAAAATTGGATGGCTTCTTTACTGATTTCCCGGTTAAAGTAACAACTCTCTCAAATAAGGGTTTATTTTTTTGAACTGCTTCGTAAACGGCTAATGCTGTACCCACGTTATGTACTACAGCACCCACATCAAGGGGTAAACCACCTGAAGGTACTTCGCGATTTATTAAAGCTTTGATTAATTGTTTTTCACCACCCTGAGGATATTGAACTTTCAATGCATGAACTTCAATTCCCGGATAATCTTTAACCAAAGTATTTAAATGAGAAATAGCATCCGGCTTATTATTTTCCACTCCTATAAGAGCTACATTAACATTTAAAGCTTTCATTAAAATCTGAATGCCAATAAGCATTTTTTCAGCTTTTTCAAGCATTAATCGATGATCTGATGTTAAATATGGCTCACATTCAACTCCATTAATAATTAACACATCAATCTTTTTACCATCTGGAACAGAAAGTTTTACATGAGATGGAAATGTTGCTCCACCTAATCCAACTATACCTGACTCGTTTATTTTATTGATGATTTCTTTATCAGTTAAACTGATTTCTTTTTTCAAATCAGTTGATCTATCAATACTCTCATTCCACTCATCGCCCTCAACATCAATAATAACACATGGACGTTTATAACCTGTTGAATCCATAACATTGTCGATTTTAACAACTGTTCCGGAAACTGAAGAGTGAATGTTTGCAGAAACAAAGCCTGCGCTTTCGGCTATTTTATCTCCTACCTTAACCTTGTCGCCTTTATCTACGACAGGTTTAGAGGGAGCACCAATATGTTGAACAATTGGTATGGATACTGTTTTTGGAAGCGGCAAAGTTTCAATGGCATTATTAGCAGAATACTTACCTTCTGCCGGATGAACGCCGCCTTTTGGAAATGTTTTTAACACTTTATCCCTCCTGATTTATTATATTATTATCATTTTCTTTTTCGCCTGTAGAACGAGCAGGCGTTTCTTTAGCTTCTGTCTCGCCTGCCGGTAGTACAGGTTTTATTTTTCGAGGCGGAAAATTAATCTCAAGAATTGAGTTTGTAGGACAAACTTCTACACATTTTCTACAAAGTTTACATTTGACAGGATCAATGTATGCAAGAAAATTTTCAACGACAATTGCATCGTAAGCACAAACTTTAACACAAGCTTTACATCCAATACAAGCAACATCACAAGCTTTCTTTGCAATTCCGCCTTTGTCCATATTAACACATGAAACAAATATCTTCCGATCTTTTTTATTCTTTTTTCTCAGTTCGATAATATCGTTAGGACATGCTTTAACACAAGCTCCACACGCAGTACAGTTATCATCAATTACTACTGGCAGATCTGTTTCTTTATCCATGTAGATTGCTTCGAAATCACAAACCTCAACACAATCACCTAATCCATGACATCCATACTGACAAGCTGTTTCGCCTGAGTATAAACTAGAAACAATAACACATGTTGATGCGCCATCATAAGAATTTACTCTTTTACGATGAGCCGGTGAGCCTGAACACCGAATAACTGCAACTAATGGATCTTTAGCTTCAACAGCTTTACCAAGAATTTCGGCAACTTTAGACATAATATCGTTGCCACCTACCGGGCAATACAGATCTGAAATATCATCAGACTTTACCAATGCTTCGGCAAATCCCCGGCAACCCGGATAACCACAACCTCCACAATTTGCTGCAGGTAAAATTTCTTCTACCTGATCGATACGCGGATCCTCAAATACTTTAAACTTCTGAGCTGCAAAATACAAGATTATTGCAGCTATCGCCCCAATCACACTAAGAGAAATAATAGTAAACAAAATTGTTGTACTCATTTTTTTTAATAGATTATTAGATATTAATATTTAGATATAAGATACAAGGCTTTGCATAAAAAACACTTGCACTATTTACTAAAAATTTACTCATTACCTGATACTCAATACTCATATCTTATTTATTGTAAATGTAAATTTCTTTCTAATCTTATCTCTTAAAATATATAAGATAAGGTAATATGGAGCAAGAACCGATAAAGCCCCAATTCCTGATATTGCTTCATTATTTGTAATAGCAGTAAGAATTATCAGGATAAGCAGAATCAAAATAAATGGTAAAACATATCCTAAAAACAAAGCCCTGAATCCGAGCGATTGTTTTAAAGTTACATTAACTTCTTCACCTATCTTATACTGATTTGTAAAATCGAACACATCAACACTTTTCTCCTGCATATCAGCAGCAGAGCAAACACCTTTAGCAAGGCAGGAAGCACAACCTGACATGGCTAAAAAGCTAACATTGATCCTGTTACCATCAATAGAATCAACACGTCCTTTATGCTCGATCGATTTTGAATTTGACATTCGAATTATTCAAGATTTTGAAATCGGATACAAAAATAATCCTATTTGAAAATTAAAAATTGCTTTTTGTCATATTTTGCAAAGATTACACTTATTTATTTTAATTTTAAATAAGAGTTTTGTAAAATTCATAAAAATTTTATTTTTGCAAAATATAATTACGATTTAATATTATCTTTATATTTATTAACACTACTGACCGACTAAAATTATTGAATATGCTTAAAATTGCCTGTTTTCTATACGTTAATAATATTTCGCCCACTACGGGGCTCTATTTCAACATTAATCATTTTGCTACAAATATATCGCCTCTAACGAGGCTAATATAAAGCACCGTAGGTGCTAAATATTTGTAGAACTGATGTTTCCAAAAAATAAAAAAAGTGCCGTAGGTACGAAATATAAAACATAATAATTTTAACCGGTTACTAGTGATTTATTAATTAATTTAATTCTTAGTATGAAACGATTAAATATTGTTGCAGTCATCCTTACATTAAGTTTATTATCATACCAATGTGACAAACCTGATGCCTTTGACCAAGAAGCAAAATTAAAGATTGAAAATACAAGCACTTCAAATTATATTACGGGAGTATACTTTAGCACCGTTGGATATGGTTCGAATAGAATATCTACTAATATTGGACCTGGAGAAAGCAAAACATTTACCATAAGTGCAAACCTAACTGATGATAATGTTTATGATATCAAAGTTACATCAAACAATCCTAGTTTAGGTGATTATACAAGAGATCATTATGAATTTCACTGGAACATTGTTTGTGTAGTTGAATTGACTGATACTGAATGGTATGATGATTTTTGGTAATAATTTAGAGGATTATAATCTTCCAATAATTAATATTTTCTAATCAATGATTTTACAGGATGTTTTAATCCTTCATATCCAACAAGCCTTGCTTTTATAGTTCCTACAATAATTGGGCTTTCAATCCATACAGGAATTCTATTTTCATCATCGGTAACCCATACAGACAAATCTTCACCTCCTTTAAAAACATCACCGGCTATCAATGATCCTGTAAATTTGATTGTATTGAATTTACCTACTCCACGTATTTTTTTTACTTCTTTTCCCTTATAACGAATATACACATCATATATTTCATTATCAAGAAGAATCTTGAAAGGAATCTTTTCGTTTTTTTTGTATTTCGAAAAATTGATATTTCGGGCTTGGTAAATAACTGATACTACATCGTAAGTACACGGAAATATTTTAACTGTATCCTGAAAATAGGGTTTGTGTGTTTTTTCTACTTCAGAATAAGCTACCATATTGTCATAATCATAAGTATATTTTATGTCAATTATATAACCATCTTCATTAACATCGCGATGATAATATAAAGGCAGTAAATTATTGGGATTAACCCACGATTGATAAACATCGCGAACCTGAAAAAACCAGTTGTAAAAAGAAAAAGTTACTCCTGTACCTTTTAAATTTAAAACTTCCTGATTAAACATGGTGTCCTCACTTGCTTCAAACATAACTCCTCCTACATCAGTCCAAACAAAAAACCAGTTATATGTAATCACATAAGTTAACTTTTCGCCGGGAATGAATGCATTATTCCGAATTTCACAAGGAAAATTGTTCTGAGATATTACAGGTACTACAAAGAAAAAAAAGAGTGCTATTATTATATATTTTTTTTTCATTGTTAGAAATTTCAAGTTTCAAATTTCAAGTTTCATATTAGCATACTATTTACAATTTGGAACTTGAAACCTGAAATATTAAACTTGTTTTTTGTTAACTTATTACACTAAAATCAACTTTTTTGCTTGATATCTTTTTCAATTGTTTTGCTAAAATATAATTATCTGTATTTTTTAAATCAGGATCATTATCCAGAATACTTTCAGCAATATCACGAACATATTGAATTAATTGCCCGTCCTGAGCCAGATTTGCAATTTTCAGGTCAAAAGCAATTCCACTTTGCTGAGTTCCTTCTACATCTCCGGGACCACGAAGTTTTAAATCAGCTTCAGAAATTTCAAAACCATCATTGGTCTTGGTCATTATATCGATTCGTTTTCGGGCTTCGTTTGATAATTTATACGATGTCATTAATACACAATATGATTGATCGGCACCTCGACCTACCCTACCTCGTAACTGATGTAATTGTGACAATCCAAAACGCTCTGCACTTTCAATAACCATTACCGATGCATTAGGAACATCTACTCCTACTTCAATAACTGTTGTAGCAACCATAATATGCGTTTGACCTTTAACAAAAAGATTCATCGCTGCATCTTTTTCTACAGGTTTCATCTTTCCATGAACAACGCTAACTGCAAATTTAGGCGGAGGAAATGCACGAGATATACTTTCATAGCCATCTTCCAAATCTTTATAATCCATTTTTTCTGATTCTTTAATTAATGGATATACAATATAGATTTGTCTTCCTTTCTCAATTTGTTGTTTCAGAAATCCAAACATTCGCAATCTTCGCGAATCATATAAATGAATGGTTTGAATTGGCTTACGTCCCGGAGGTAATTCATCGATAACAGAAACATCCAAATCGCCATAAATAGTCATAGCTAAAGTACGCGGAATTGGAGTAGCAGTCATTACAAGAATATGAGGTGGCTGATGATTCTTTTTCCAAAGTTTCGCGCGCTGAGCAACTCCAAACCTATGTTGTTCATCAATCACAACTAATCCAAGATTTTTAAATTTTACAGTATCTTCAATTAAAGCATGTGTCCCAATTAATATTTGCAATTCTCCATTTAGTAAATTCTCATGTATTTCTTTTCGTGCTGCTGTTTTAGTCGATCCGGTTAATAAGTCAACACTAACAGGTAATCCATCCAGAAACTCTTTTAAAGTATCAAAATGTTGGTTAGCAAGAATTTCAGTTGGAGCCATAATACAAGCCTGATATCCGTTGTCCAATGCAATTAACATGCTCATCACTGCAACTAAAGTTTTACCACTTCCTACATCACCTTGAAGCAAACGATTCATTTGTCTGCCGGAACCAATATCCTTTCGTATTTCTTTTAATACGCGCTTTTGAGCATCAGTTAATTCAAAAGGAAGATTATTTTCGTAAAAGCGATTTAGAAAATCTCCAACTTTTGAAAAAACAAATCCCGTTGATTTATGAATACGATAGCTTCTTTTCTGTAAAATATTTAACTGAATGTAAAAAAGCTCTTCGAATTTCAACCTGTATGTTGCCTTTTTTAATAAATCAGCATTTTGCGGAAAATGAATATTAAACAATGCATCCTCAAGTGAAATTAAATTGTATTTTTTTAATAAATAATCCGGTAATGTCTCTTTAATCTTATCTTTTAATATGATTAAAAGATTATTCATTAATTTCGAAACTGCTTTTGAATGCAAAAAGCTCTTTTTTAGCTTTTCAGTAGTATTGTAAAAAGCCTGTAATTTAGCACTAATAACATTTTGAGTTTTTAAAGCATTCTCTATTTCAGGATGGATAATATTATATTTCCCACTGAAATAACCGGGTTTCCCAAAAACAATGTATTCGGTATTTAACAATAAACTTTTCTGAATATAACTCAATCCTTTAAACCAAAGCAATTCAATAGTTCCCGTACCATCAGAAAAAAAAGCTACCAGCCTCTTTTTCCGGCCACCTCCTATCGTTTCAAATCCAACAATTTTTCCTTTTAATTGTACATATGGTAAATTTGGATTTAGCTCACTTATTTTATAAAATTTTGAACGATCGATATATTTATAAGGAAAGTAGTACAACAAATCTTCGAAACTATAAATATTCAACTCCTTATTGAGCAGTTCGGCTCTTTTAGGTCCAACTCCGGATAAAAATTTTATTTCTTGTTGTAAAATAGACATTTATGTTTCGAGTTCAATGTTTAAAGTTTAAAGTTCAAGATTTTTTAATACTTAGAAGCTTTAAAAGAATTACTTTTGTTTCACAATATTAAGCTTTTTTTGATTTTTAAAAAATAGGCTAAATATTATCTTGAGGTGCTGACTTAAAAAAAGAATTTATCTTTGTATTAATTCAAAACTATAGTCCCAAAGGGATGTCAAGTAAAAGCACAGGGCGAAGTGTAACATAGCCCTGTGGAATGGATATGAACATAGATAAAAGGGCTGAAAGCCCGAAAGGTAATGAAATTTAAAATTAACAATTATGCCACAAAGTTTATCTAAGGTCTATATACATTGTGTATTTTCCACAAAAAAATGTATGCCATTAATCACAGATACTGTTCGGAAAGATTTACATTCTTATATCATAGGTACATTATCAAATATTGGTTCTTATGTAAATGAAATATATGCCAATCCTGATCATCTTCATGTTTTATGCACTTTGCCACGAACTATTACCATTGCCGAATTGATTTCGAAAATTAAAACATCTTCTTCTAAATGGATTAAAAAACAAGGTATTGTTAATTTTTCCTGGCAGAACGGGTATGGCTCTTTTTCTGTTAGTTCATCAAAAGTGATGATTGTCGAAAAGTATATCTTAAACCAACCAGAACATCATAAAAAGGTATCATTCAAGGATGAATTAAGGATTTTTTTTAATGAATATAACATAAAATTTGATGAACAATATGCTTGGGATTAACAACTTGATTAAAGGCCTACCTGTCAGCAGACAGATTAGTCATGTGTCGCCCTTACAGGGCTTTTATTTGAACATTAATTCAATAACACAGGGTTTCGTTACACTACACCCTGTGCTATTATCTACCGGGGCGTTGCCCCTAAAAAATCTAAGCTAACACCTCAAAATAATATTTATCCAAAAAATGACTCTTACATGCAATCTCAAATAAGATTTTTCCTAAAATATTTAAGATATTGGTTTTTTGCAAAGCATAAGAAAGGACATGGAATTCATTCACCATTCATTTATAAGCTTATAATAAATGTGTTAAATAATAAAAGTAATGATGAAACCCTAAATAAAGTATTTGATGTTTATAATAAACTTCGAAAATCGAAAGGAGTTTTGGAATTTGATGAAATTGGAGCAGGAACAAACTATAAAAAATCTAAAAAAATAACAATTGGCAAAATCGTAAAAAGATCTTCAATCAATCGCAAATACGGGAAATTAATTTATAATCTTATTAAATATTTTAATCCAACGGAGATACTTGAACTTGGCACATCTGTAGGAATAAGCGGTGCATATATTGCACAGGCAGCTCCTCGATCAAATTTTAAAAGCATTGAAGGCATTGAAGAAAAAATAATAATTGCAAAAGAAACAGCATCAGGATTTAAGCATCATACTGAATTTATTCATGGCAATTTTGATAATACCTTGGATTCTGTTCTTGAAAAATATGATAAGCTCGATTTAGTTTTTTTCGACGGAAATCATAAAAAACAAAGCACTATAAATTATTTCAATTCATGTTTAGAAAAAATACATAACGAAACCATTTTTATTTTTGATGATATTCACTGGTCAGATGAAATGGAAGAAGCATGGGCTGAAATAAAGAATCACCCAAAAGTGAACGTTTCTGTTGATATATTTCGAATGGGTTTAATCTTTTTCAGAAAAGAATTATCATATCAACATTATGTTATTAAGTTTTAAGTAAAAAATTCAGTAATACTTTTAAAATTGATTAAATTCGTATTTTCATAATCAGACAAGTATCTAATAATGAACAAAATAATAGAAATCAATACATTAATAAAGAATTAC
>JAUVLS010000104.1 GCA_030600625.1 Bacteroidales bacterium | reverse complement strand
TTCCATATCATTTAAAATATCGTATAATGCAGGTGGGTAAAGTGTGGTTCCTTTATATTTAATCATTTCATTTTTCCTGCCAATTACAGGGCCTAACCGCATTGAATTTCTTCCACAAGCACAAGCTTCTGTAAAATGCTGAACTACATCGCCGGTTTTAAAACGAATTAAAGGCATCCCTTCCACGCCAAGTGTTGTTATAACTAACTCTCTGGCTTCGCCTTCAGCAACAGGATTGTTATATTCATCTACAAATTCTACAATTAATAATTCCGGATGATGATGACCGCCATTTTCATTTCCACAATCGGCAAAAGCAGCACCCATTTCCGTTGATGCATAAGTTGAATATAGTTTAATATCCCATTTGTCTTTTATTCGTTGCCCGAGTGTATTAAGTGTAAAATCTGAATTTCGTAATGCTTCGCCAATACAAATGGCCTTTTTTATACTTGAATTTTTATAATCAATTCCGTTTGCTTCAGCATATTCAATTAATTTTAGAATGAACGAAGGTACAGCAATCAGGGCATTAGGTTTAATTCTGCGAATAGTATCCCATTGCAGCTCAATCATACCGTTTCCAACACGTACCATTCCTGCACCCAGTTTCTTTATTCCTAAGAAATATGCTAAACCCGCCATAAATCGCCGGTCAAGTGTTACCATTAACTGGTAAATATCATCCGGAGTTCCATCAGAACATTTAAACGAAATATATTCGTTATAAGCTAATCGTTCCAAATCAGCATCTGTCATTGCAAATGTAACCGGATCTCCCATCGTTCCTGATGTGGTAATGTAATCCACAATTTTACGGCGATCAACACAAATAAAATCATCATTTTGTTCGTAAAGATCATCTTTGGTTGTAAAAGGAATCTTCTGGAGATCTTCTAATGTTTTAATATCGTTAATATTGATATTATACTCTTTAAAAAGATCGGAATAAAACTTTGAGTTCTTTTTTACATATTGTAAAAGTTCTTGTAATTTTTCTTCCTGGTAAGTTCTAATTTCTTCTTTAGATCGTCGGTCGATATCTTCCGGAAATATATTCATTTCATCAAATTTTAAACAAAGTCCAAATTTAACACCTTAAACTTTAAACTAAAAACTTTGAACTTGAAACTATTTTGCCTTTTTATTATAATAATTAGCTTTTTGTTTATCGTCAAAGCGGGTATATATCTTACCCAGATATTTTGCGTATTCTTTTTTGGGTTCAATTTTATATAACTTCAGGAAATAATCGCGCGATTTTCTAAAGTTAGGCCATACTTCGTCTAATGCTTTAAGTAGTTTTTTATACTGACTGGAGGTTCTCTTATTTTTATAAGCTTTCATTTCTGATACGTAAAGATTTTCTGCTTTCCAGAAATATTTTTCGGCATACCATTCCAGAGCTGTTACATTAGATGCTTCCAGTTTTAAGATTTGCCGGGCAAGCTTGTCACAGGCTGTTGTATTTTCCATATTCTTGTTAACGGTCAGATATCCTGCAAGCAGGTCGGTATTAGATTGAGCTTGTGTTTCAATTTCCGGCCATAGATCAATTGCCAAATCCCAGTTTTCGCTTTCCACATAGGTTTCAAACAATCGGGTATTAATGGCATTTATTTTTTCTCCTTGTGGGTATTTTTCATGGTAGGTTTCCAGTGCGGTTATTTCTTTTGATAAATTATCAATGTTTTTGTAGACTTTGGCTAGCGATACATACATTTCAGGAGATGAAAATCCTATCTCTCTGGCTGTCTCAAGGTATTTTCTGGCTTTGTCATTTTGTCCCAATTCCAGGGCTGATTTTCCTGCACTAACATAAACAGTGAATTTGGCTTTTTTGCCTTTACCTTCACGATTTTCAATAATTTGTTCCCAGGCAATAAGAGCAGCTTCATAGTTTCCCTCCTTAAAAGCAGATTCCCCATCTTCTGATAGTTTTGTAGCTGCGCATGATTGTAATAAAAAAACAATTATTAGTCCCTGAATTATTTTAGAGGTTTTCATGTGTATATGGTTTTGTAAGGTTGGCAAAAATAAGATATTTTTTTATTCTTTTTCCGAATTACTAAATGTTATTAACAACCGTAAACATTAGCAACGTTAAGTGATTTATGCAAAAAATAAAACATGAATGTTTAAAACTCAATTTCATTACCAATATAAATGTGTATAAAATTGTAGCAGTTTATTGGTTTCCTATTCCGATATTTATCGGAAGGAATTTAAAGGGAATCCTGTGATCCCGCATTAGACGGGAAAATCAGGAGCTGTCCCCGCAGCTGTAAGTTCGTATTGCAGTTTAGCAAAACACCACTGTTCGTTATCTGAAGGATGGGAAGGTTGCTAAACACAGAACAAGCCAGAAGACCTACCAATACATAACTTGTAGCTTTCGGGTGAAGAGCAAGGGCAGGTCGAATAAAACACCTACCTTTTTCAATATCCGAAGCTGTATTATTAACTCATTAATATTTATAAAGATGAATGCAGCTTTAGAACAAAAATCAATTATTAAACGTGATGGACGTATTGTTCCGTTTGACTCTGAGAAAATTTCATTTGCAATTTTCAGAGCATTTAGAGCAGTTGGTAAGCCTAATCGAGAAGAAGCAAGTAAGATAACTCAGCAGCTTACTGAGAAAATTGATTTTAATCAAAAGAATATACCAACAGTTGAAATGATTCAGGATCTGGTCGAGAAAATATTGTTTGATAATCAGTATTTTGAAGCGGCTAAGGCTTATATTATTTACAGGTATCAACATCAGAATATTCGTGATACAAAGGAAATATTTTCTAACATTGATATTATTGAGAATTATATTTCTTTAAATGACTGGAGAATTAAAGAAAGTGCAAATTCTACTTATTCGTTGCAAGGATTAAATCAACATGTTTCAACAATTTTAAGTTCTCAGTATTGGTTAAATCAGATTTATCCTAACGAAATTGCAGAAACACATAAAAAAGGGAGTTTTCATATTCACGATTTAGGCTTTGTTAGTGTTTATTGTGTTGGATGGGATTTAGAAGATTTATTATTGACAGGATTTAGTGGTGTTGAAGGTAAAACTCAAAGTACGCCACCTAAACATTTAAGAACAGCTTTAGGACAAATTGTTAATTTCTTTTATACTATGCAAGGTGAGGCTGCCGGAGCACAAGCATTTTCAAGTTTCGATACTTATTTAGCACCATTTATTCGTTACGATAACATAGACTTTAATCAGGTAAAACAATGTTTACAAGAGTTTTTCTTTAATATTAATGTACCTACTCGTGTAGGTTTTCAAACACCATTTACAAATGTTACCATAGATTTAAAAGTTCCTAAGTTATTAAAAAATCAACCTGTAATTGTTGGAGGTAAGGTTTTGAAAGAAACATATGGCGATTTTCAGCATGAAATGGATATATTCAATAAAGCATTTGCCGAAGTAATGCTGGAAGGTGATGCTAATGGAAGTGTTTTTTCATTCCCAATACCAACATACAATATTACCAAAGATTTTGAGTGGGATAATCCTGAATATGATAAAATTTGGGAGATGGCATCGAAATATGGAATCCCGTATTTCTCGAACTTTGTGAACTCCGATATGAGTCCAGATGATGTTAGAAGTATGTGTTGCCGTTTAAGACTGGATAAAAGAGAATTGAAGAGTAGAGGTGGAGGATTGTTTGGTGCAAATCCACTTACAGGATCAATAGGTGTTGTAACTGTTAACTTACCCAAGTTAGGATATGAATCAGGAAATGAAGAAGAATTTTTTCAAAGACTTACCCGATTAATGGAATTGGCAAAAAACAGCTTAGAGATTAAACGTAAAGTAATCGAGAGATTGACAAATCAGGGTTTATATCCATATTCTAAATTTTATTTAAGAAATCTTTACAAAAAAAATGGCAGGTATTGGGATAATCATTTTTCTACCATTGGAATTATTGGTATGAATGAATGTTGTTTGAACTTTATAGGTTCAGAAATTGGGCAAGAAAAAGGAAATGCTTTTAGCTTAAAGGTAATGGATTTTATGCGTAAAAAACTTGAGGAGTTTCAGGAAGAAACCGAGCATATTTATAACCTTGAAGCAACACCTGCCGAAGGAACTACTTATCGTTTAGCCAGAATTGATAAGATGCAATATCCTGATATTATAGTTGCAAACGAAAGTGCTGTAAAGAAAGGAGCTGAGCCATATTATACAAATTCAACGCAATTACCTGTAAATTTTACTGATGATTTATTCGAAGCTTTAAGGTTACAAGATAATTTACAAACTAAATATACAGGTGGAACGGTATTTCATACTTTCTTGGGCGAAAAGCAGTTACCTGTTGAATCGGTTAAGCAGTTGATAAAGAAAATAACTCATAATTTTAAGTTACCTTATATTACGCTTACTCCGACTTTTAGTATTTGCCCCGAACATGGATATTTATACGGGGAGTATGCTATTTGTCCAAAATGTAAGGAAAAAGGTAAAGAACAGGAATGTATAGTTTATTCACGAATTGTAGGTTATTTACGTCCTGTTAATCAGTGGAATGAAGGAAAAGTGGCTGAGTTTAATGATCGAAAACTATTTGATAAGAAAATCGAAAATAATAATTTAGAAAAGAACGAAATTTTGGAAGAAGCTATATTAGTTAATCAATAATAAATCAAATTGTTATGGAATATTCAATTGTAAAAGTAATTCAAGCCATGTTGGCACCGGGTATAATGATTTCGGCATGTGGTTTATTAATTCTTGGAATGAATAATAAATATTCAATTGTTGTGAACAGGATTCGTTTATTAAATGATGAAAAGCGTAAAATACTTCATTTGGATAAGCGAATGGAAAATGATATAAGAAGAGAAAATATAATAAGAGTACAAATTGACAGGTTAAATGAGCGAGTTAAGATTGTTAGAAATGCTGTTTTTGCTTATTCATTTGCTGTTGCTTGTTTTATAATTTCATCATTATGTATTGGAATAAATCTATACACACAATCTGATGAAGTTGAGGTTTTAATATTGATATTCTTTTTAACCGGTATGTTAACAGTATTTATAGGAGTTGTTTTGGCAGCAAATGAAAGTTTAAAAGGCTATAAAATTGTTCGAATCGAAATAGAGGAACTTTCATGATAATAGGCGGTTTTTTAAAACAAAGTTTAATTGATTTTCCGGGTAAGATAGCATCTGTAATTTTTACTTCGGGTTGTAATTTCAGATGCTTTTATTGCCATAATCCTGAATTGGTTTTACCGGAATTAATTCAGAAAAATTTATATATAGATAATAATGAAGTTCTCGAATATTTAGATAAGAATAAAGATTTGCTGGATGCTGTTGTAATTACAGGTGGTGAGCCTACATTACATAGTGATTTGCCAAATTATATAAAACAAATAAAGCTTTTGGGTTTATCGGTTAAATTAGATACTAATGGTACAAACCCTGAAATGCTTAATGATTTAATAAAGAATGGTTTGCTTGATTTTGTTGCTATGGATATTAAATCCTCATTGAAAATTAGCAAATATCGGGAAATCGTTGGAGAGCAGTTTTCGTTTATTCAATTAGAGCGAATATTCGAATCAATTCAACTTATTAAACAATCTGATATAAAATTTGAGTTTAGAACAACATTGGTAAAACCAGTTCATTCTGTTCAGGATATTCAGGAAATGGCAGGCTCTTTGTTTGGGAATTATTATTTGCAGGAATTTAATTCAACGAAAATTTTAAACACGAATTGTGAAAATTTATATTCATTTAATTCTCAGGAGTTAAATGAATTGCAGATAAATAACTTAAAGGAAAAG
>JAUVLS010000165.1 GCA_030600625.1 Bacteroidales bacterium | reverse complement strand
CTTATGCCTTGTTTTACAGGTTTAGCCTGTTCTGCAAGCTCAAGTAGTTTAGCAAAACTTTCATAAGCATTATCAACTTTGATTAATGTAGTGGAAACACTTTTTTCGAGCTCAAAATCTTTATTTATTAATACTATTGATGCATTTGTAGTGTATAAGTATTTGGCGTATTTGGGGTTTGCTAAAAAAGCAAGTGTACCCTGTTCGGCTTCTTCGATTTTAGCCACATTATTTACTTTTACCTCAGGATTTCCAACAATTTCTCCTTTTAAAAATTCGGCAATTGATTTGGCTGTAAATTCCATGTTTATTGAGTATTAAAAAGTTTAGTCGCAAAAATAGTATTTATATATTTAGATTCATTTAATTTCTTTCGGATAACACAAAAAATATTTGCGTACAGTTTTCGATAAAACCGATGTGTTTAACATATCTGAAGCCTTGGCTATATCAATAATTGTTCCATCTTTATATAAAATTTGAATTTTATCGTCGAAAGCACTATAGGCATTTTTACTAATATGATCGGTAAAAACAAAAAAATCTATTTCTTCTTCCGATAAATTTAGTTTTTGTGAAGCTTCCCTTTTTAGTTTTGAAATTTTAGCATCTTCAAATGGAGAATCTTGAATTTCAATTTTTAATAAATTTCTGTTAAGGAGTCTTTCTGATAGCATAGATAAAACCTTGTCAGTGCTATTAGCCCATTTTTTTGCTAAACTAAAAATATCTGTATCGTCAATTGCAGAAAAGTTATTTAATAAGACTGAAAAATCAGATTTGTCTAATTGTGGATTATTTAGGAAGAATTCTAGTGCTTTTGTTAGATAAATATCTTTTTTATTTAAAGCTAAATATCTTACACGTTTGAAAATTTGTATTAATAACTGTTCTGCTGAAACAACTGTTTTATGTAAATAAACCTGCCAGTACATTAACCATCGGGCAATAAGAAATTTTTCTATTGAATGAATCCCTTTTGCTTCAACAACTAACTGATCATTTACAACATTCAGCATTTTAATTATTCTGTCCGATCCAATTACTCCTTCCGAAACCCCGGTGTAAAAGCTATCCCTTCGAAGATAATCGAGCCTGTCAACATCTAACTGGCTTGAAATCAGTTGATGTAAAAACTTTTTATGGTACTGATTCTTGAAAATTTTTATTGCCAGGCTTAGCTTTCCTTTATACTCTGTATTCAGCGATTCCATAAATAACAAGGAAAGTTCCTCGTGTCCGTATTTTTCAACAATTATATTTTCAAGCGTGTGAGAAAAAGGACCATGTCCAATATCATGCAGTAATATTGCAAGCGTAACTGCGCCTTCTTCTTCTTTTGTAATTTCAATGTTTTTTGATTTGAGAACATTTATAGCCAGAGTTAATAAATGAACAGCTCCTAATGTGTGTTGAAACCTGGTATGAACTGCTCCGGGATAAACATAATCGGTTAATCCTAGTTGTTTAATTCTTCTTAATCTTTGAAAATATTTGTGTTCGATTATATCGTAAACAATTTCAGAAGGAATATTTATCAATCCGTACACAGGGTCGTTTACTATTTTTCGCTTATTTTGCCAACTTTCTGTCACTGTATTTCTATTTGATTTTATGACAAAAATACAAGAAATTGAGAAATTAGCCATATATATCTCAATCGGAAATGTAATCACACATAACTTTAAAAGGATTATATTATTAATATTTTGGATTCTAATCCATAAAATGCCCTAATTTTCAGGTCAATAATTTTGTGTTTTACAAGTTTATTTATACTTTTGCGGCTGAATTATACTTGATTTGTGTAGGGGGCCTTAGTCCCCTTTATTATTATCTTATAAAAAAGATGATTACAAAAGAAATTATTAAAGATATAATTGCAGAAATTATTAAAGATAAAAACGCTTTTGTTGTAGATATAAAAGTGAGTTCATCAAATAAAATAAATATTGAAATTGATAGTTTCGATGGATTTACAATTGAAGATTGCGTTGAAGTTAGCAGGTTAGTTGAAAGTAGCATAGATAGGGATAAAGAAGATTTTGAACTGGAGGTTGCTTCTGCAGGATTATCGGAACCTTTTAAAGTTACACAGCAGTATCAAAAAAATCTTGGAAAAGAGATTGAAGTTGTAACCAAGGAGGGAATTAAATTAAAAGGGATTCTTTCAAATGTTTCAGAAGAAGAATTTGAAATTGAAGAATCAAAAATGGTAAAAGTTGAAGGTAAAAAGAAAAAACAAAATGTAATTGAAAAACATCAGTTTTCTTTTAACCAGGTTAAATCAACTAAAATTATTATTAAGTTTAAATAAAAAGCTAAATATAAAAAGTAAAATGGAAAATTTGAATTTGATCGACACGTTTTCTGAATTTAAAGAATTAAAGAATATTGATCGTGCAACGATGATGACAGTTCTTGAAGATGTTTTCCGAAGTTTATTGCTTAAGAAATTCGGAACAGATGAGAATTTTGATATTATTATAAATATTGATAAGGGAGACTTCGAAATATGGAGAAACCGTGAAGTTGTTAAAGAAGCCAATTTAGAAGATCCAAATCTTCAAATCACCTTAAAAGAAGCAAAAAAGATTGATGAAGATTATGAAGTAGGGGAAGAAGTAACCGATGAAGTAAAACTTCTTGATTTTGGAAGAAGATCAATATTAGCTCTTAGACAAAACCTTACGAATCGTATTCTTGACCTTGAGAAAAACAATATATATAATAAATATAAAGATAAGATTGGAGATATTGTAACAGCTGAAGTTTACCAGATTTGGAAGAAAGAAATGTTAACCTTGGATGATGAAGGGAATGAACTTATATTACCAAAAACAGAACAAATACCTTCTGATTATTTTAGAAAAGGAGATACAATTCGTGCAGTTGTTGTTCGTGTGGAAATGAAGAATAATAATCCGTTAATTATTTTATCGCGTACAAGCCCGGTATTTTTGGAAAGATTATTTGAACTTGAAGTTCCGGAAATCTTCGATGGCTTAATTACTATTAAAAATATAGTCAGGATTCCTGGCGAAAGAGCAAAAGTGGCTGTTGAATCTTACGATGAAAGAATTGATCCTGTTGGAGCTTGTGTTGGAATGAAAGGTTCAAGGATTCATGGTATTGTTCGTGAGTTGAGAAATGAAAATATCGATGTAATTAATTTTACAAATAATACGCAATTATTTATTCAGAGATCATTAAGCCCGGCAAAAATAATGTCAATAAAATTAAACGAAGAAGAAAAACGTGCAGATGTTTATCTTCTTCCGGAAGAAGTTTCATTGGCAATTGGGAAAGGTGGTTTAAACATTAAACTTGCAGGTCAGCTGACCGGATACGAAATTGATGTTTATCGAGAAACAGAGGGGGAAGACGAGGGAGATGTTGGTATTGATGAATTTGCTGATGAGATTGAAGGTTGGATACTCGATGCACTAAAGGCTGTGGGTTGCGATACAGCTAAAAGTGTTCTTGAATTATCACGTGAAGATTTAATAAAAAGAACTGATTTAGAAGAAGAAACAGTGGATGAAGTTATCCGGATTTTTAAATCAGAATTTGAATAATTTAATACTTTAGTTATAAATTAGCAAATTTTTGATTTTTTGGTTTTTTAAAATTGTTTTAGAAACAAAATATGGCAACAGGTAAAGCAACAAGACTTAGTAAAGCGGCAAGAGAATTTAATGTTGGGATATCAACTATAGTTGAATTTCTTCATAAAAGAGGGTTTGATATAGATTCTAATCCTAATACAAAAGTATCACCCGAACAATATGATTTATTAGTTAAAGAATATAGTTCCGATATTGATGTAAAAAAAGAATCTGAAAAGTTAAGTTTGAATCAGCTTCATGCCAAAAATGAAACTGTTTCAATCAATGACATACATAAAGAAGAAGAAACGTTTTTAGGTGATGAAGAAATTATAATAAAAGATGTTAGTGGTTCGGCTAAAATTGCAACAAGTAAGCCTGATGCCGAGTTGATTATTGCAGACGAGGATGTTGACTCAGATAAAACTGATGAAAGTGCTGATACGCAAGAAAAAATAATTGCTGCTGAAAAGACAACTGAGATAAAAGACAAGAAATCTGAATTAGAAGAAACAAAAGAACCTGTTAAAGTTGTTGGCAAAATCGATTTAGATTCTTTAAACCAGAAAACCAGACCTGATAAGAAGACCAGAAAACAAAGGGATGAAGAGCAAAAATTAGCAAAACAAGAAACTAAGAAAACTGAAGTTGAAAAAGCAACACGAAAACAAGAGCATGTCAAAGAAAATATAATAAGTGAAGAAAAGATTGCTGAAGAAAAAAAGGAACAAGAACCTGAAGTGTATAAGTCTTCTGTTAAAAAATTATCCGGACCAACAGTTGTTGGTAAAATAGATTTGCCTAAACCTCCACCTCCAAAAGAAAAGAAAAAAGAACCGGTAGCATCCTCCGATGATCAAAAGAATAAGAAGAAAAAACGAAAAAGAATTTATAAAGATAAAGGAAAAGTTGATGTAGCT
>JAUVLS010000063.1 GCA_030600625.1 Bacteroidales bacterium | reverse complement strand
TTTTCTTGATGTGAACAAGATATTTGTAATAAAAAAAGTGAAAAAAGAATAAAATTGTATGTTACCGTTTTTGTTATTTTCATATTTTAAATTAATTATTGAGTTTAGTCAGAAAATATATAATCTCGCAAAGTCGCTAAGACGCAAAAGTATAATATGCTACATCCCACACTCTGCGACTTGGCGTCTTTGTGGCATATCATTATTTTATTTTAATATCCTAAAACACGTTTTAATTTTTGCCAGAATGTTTTTTTCGAGACCTGAATATTTTTCATTTGTTTTTTTACATCATCATTAAAAAGTTCAGGATTTAACATTTGCCAAATGTCACTCCATCCCGGGAAACCACCAAGGTTTTTATCATCAATATAAATATCGGCCAAAATTTTCCTGCTTATAGAATCATCGAAAATCTCTTCGGGATAATTTTTATTTATGGCATAAAATTCAATTCCGTTCTTTTTACAATATTCTACAGCTTCATTCAACTCTTTCCCAGCTCTATAAGTCCACAGGATTAACTGATGACCTTGCTCTTGCAAAGCTTTTAAAGTTTCAAACACAAATAATTTAGGTTTACCAATATCAGGATACTCATGATCTACAATCGTACCATCAAAATCTACGGCAATTATCATAGTTGATTATTTAGCTTTAAACAAAAATAGTGATATTTTTTTGGCTAATAAAAGATAAGGTATTTAAACATCTGAAGTTTTTAAAACTTCGAATGTTTTAACTTTATTTTTTCTTTTTATCAAATGAATATCTTAAAGTAAATACATTAGAATATAGTGCCAAGGATTGATCTCCAATATCAGTTAAAGCATAATCTATACTTACACCTTTAAACTGAATTCCAATTCCAAAGTTTGGCTGAAAAGTCATTGATTCTTTATTTTCAAATTCTTCTATACGTTGAAAGTTTCCAACTCCAAACCGGATAAAAGCCAACTGGTTATAATTAATTTCTATTCCAAGGCAAGGATCAATACTAATTGGATCACCTTCAATTAACACATGACGCTGACCATCAAAGGTAAAGTCCAAATCCATCTCTACTAATCCTTTAAACTTGTTATAAATTAGGAATTCTCTCGAAACTCCAAGCAATAATCTTGGTAATGTTATTTCTAACGAATTATCCGGAGCAAAATTAAATACCGAATCCTGAACTTCAATAATTAATTCATCTTCGTTAAAACTCCATGCATTAAACGTTGAAGTTATATCACGAGCCATTGCACCAAACCTCCAGTCATCCAATTTGTACTGCAAACCCAGATCAAGTCCAAAACCCCAGGAATGAGCAAATTTTCCTATACTTCGATAAATTATTTTAACATTAGCCCCGTAAGATAAATCCGGGATTTTAGTTTTTCGGGCATAGCTTAATAACAAAGCATAATCAGCTGCCGAAAATCGTGAAATTCTGTCATAATCAATATTCCCGTCACCATCAATTAAATCTGTGGTATTGGGTATATCATCAACACCAAAGCGGATTACTGTTACTCCCAAATAACTATTGGTATCCAAAGCCATTGCACCAGCCAGATAATCATACTTGGCAATACCGGCAAAATACTCAGTATGCATTAAACCGGCATCAAAATCATTTTGTAACATGGTTAATCCTGCAGGGTTCCAATATCCTGAAGTTACATCATTAACGTTAGCTACAGTAGCATTTGACATACCTAAAGCTCTTGCTCCAACACCAATAGACAGGAACTCATTACTATACTTAGCTGTTTGGCTGTAAGTAAGGTTTGTAAAAAAAAGAAGTAAAACTGGTATTAAAATCTTTCGCCTCATCAAGATTAATATAAATCAGGTATGCTTTAACTAATTTTCAGTCGATAAACTTAGTAATTAATAAAATATTTATCAAACTATATTTTTTAACTTACTTTTGTAAGAAATATTGTATTCACTAAGATAAATTGGCTATGTCTATAAGTTTAAAAAAACACATTCCCAATACCATAACCTCATTAAATTTATTGTCAGGATGCATATCAATTGCTCTGGCCTTTGAAGGTTATATGCTTTTTGCAGTTTATATGATATTTTTAGCAGCTATTTTTGATTTCATGGATGGAATGTCTGCCCGATTATTAAAAGCATATTCTATTGTTGGAAAAGAATTAGATTCATTGGCTGATCTTGTTAGCTTTGGTGTTGCTCCATCAGTTATTATTTTCCATCTGATGAAAATTTCTTTATTCAAAACAGTTCACTTACCTCCAATTGAAAACCTGACAATAACTGAAATTATATTTTTATTAATTCCTTTTTTTATTGCTATTCTTTCGGGAGTAAGATTAGCAAAATTCAATGTAGACGAAAGGCAAACCGAAAATTTCATCGGCCTGGCTGTTCCCGCAAATGCAATATTTTTTGTATCCCTCTATTTAGTTAGTATAATTACCACAAATGATCTTTTACTTGCAGTTTTGAAAAACAAATATGTATTATCTGTTTTAGTAATTTTATTTTCTTTATTGCTTGTTACAGAATTCCCGATGTTTTCGTTAAAATTTAAAAATTTAGGTTTTCAGGGAAATAAAATTCGATATATTTTTATTGTGTTATCTGTTATTTTATTAATATTATTGCATACAATAGCTATTCCGATTATTATTATATTATACATTTTATTATCAGCTATTAACAACTGGATTTTTAACATTGATTAATTATTAACAATATGAAATTTATTGCAGAAATTAACGTAATGCCTCTAAAAGCTTTATTAGACCCTCAGGGAAAAGCTGTAAGTCATAGCATGAAAAATATTGGTTTTACCGAAGTTTCGAATGTTCGAATAGGTAAACACATTACTTTGGAAATTGAAGCTGCAAGCAAAGAAGTTGCTATGGAAAGAGTTAATGAAGCTTGTAATAAAATATTATCGAATCCGATTATGGAAGGATTTGATTATACTCTTAAGGAAGTAAAATAACTACTAAACTCAGTCTTTTATCCAAATTCATAAATTGGTCCACAAATTGAAATGCCTAATATTTGTATTGGATTATTGGAATAATGGATAGTTGGATTAATGGGAAGGAAATCCACATACGGTTTACCTACAGTGAGGCTTCGCTAAGTTTCAATAATCCAAGATTCCATTTTTCCAGATTCATAAATTGAAAATATAATTTGTGATTTTGTTTTTATATTTAATTAAAAATACTGAGTTCTGAATTATAAGTATTATTCTTTCTTTTTTGAAAAAGTGAGCTTACTCATTACTTCGGTTTGTCGTTGAATAGATTCTTTGTGTACAAGCTGGAGTAATTTTTTTACAAAATCTTCTGATAGACCTAAATTTTTACCCAGTTTTAATCTGGTAGCCAGTATTTTCTCCCAACGACGAAGCTGTAGTATAGTAACCTCGTTTTTGCTTTTATATCTACCTATTTCTTCCACTATATTCATCCTTTGAGATAATAGTTCAAGCATTTGCTGATCAATAGAATCAATTTGATTACGAAATGTGTCCAGAATGTCAGCAAAATTTTCATCTTTTGTTGATGTTGTTCTAAGAATCAGATTATCAAGGAGATTCCCCAGTTGTTGTGGAGTTAACTGTTGGTTCATATCACTTAAAGCAACTGTCGGATTATAATGTGTTTCAATCATTAAACCATCCATGTTAAGGTCAAGAGCCTTTTGCGATATTTCTGCAATAAATTCTGTATTGCCTGCAATATGACTTGGATCACATATTATTGGCAAATCATGACAGATGCTTTTTAGTTCAATCGGCACTTCCCATTTTGGAATATTGCGCAACGAAGTAGCTTCAAATGGATAAAATCCGCGATGAACAGCAGCTAATTTATTAATGCCTGCTTTGTGAAATCGCTCCAATGCCCCTACCCAAAGGTTAACATCAGGATTAATAGAATTCTTAACCATAACCGGTTTATCATATCCTTTTAAATGATCGGCTAACTCTTGTATGGAAAATGGATTAGAAGTTGTCCTGGCACCAATCCAAAGTATATCAATATTGTATTTAACAGCTAAATCGACATGCTCAGGATTTGCAACTTCGACTGTCGTTAAAAGTCCTGTTTCTTTTTTAACCTGTTGTAACCAGAGCAATCCTTCCTCACCAACACCCTCAAAATTACCCGGGCGGGTACGTGGTTTCCAAATACCAGATCGAAAAACCTTTACCTTACCCAAAGCAGCAATTTCTTTAGCGGTTTGCATAACTTGTTCTTCTGATTCTGCGCTACACGGACCTGCAATGATTAATGGTTCGTTTAAACCATCAAACCATTTATTTAGTTTTGATATACTTTTGAGTTTGGCCATTTATTTGAAATATTATCTGATAAAGATAAAAAAAATCAGACTTATAAAATAGCTAGACCTAACAGGTTCTTGAAACCTCGTATGTTTGTAAATATATTTATTAAGTTAGAGTTTTATCTTTGATGATTAAATAATAGGGACAGAATAGGAGCAAGAATAAGACCAAGACAACAATAATTGTATGTCCACTGACAGATTATCATCCTATCCTGTTCTTTTCTTTGAGTCAGAACAGTATTGAGAAACTATGCTATATGCAAAGATTTCGTATCAACTGCGAGGAAAGACCGTGAGAAAAATCCTTATTATTTATTAATCTAAAACAAAGGTAATGAATAAGAAAAAGGTAATAAAACAAGTTGTAGCATCAGATATTGGAATGGATAACTTTTATGCTTGTTATAAGATTCAATATGATGATAAAAGTGTTGTTATCAAAGGCACAAAGTCTTTTGATAATAGCCAATCAGGCATGCAAGAATTTTATTTATGGTATAAAAAACGTAATAAAACACCTGAAGTGGAGCCAATATTTATAATGGAAGCAACAGGGGTTTATTATGAAGAATTAGCCTATTTTTTATATCATAAGGAACAGAAGGTAAGTGTTCAATTAGCTCAAAAAATAAAATATTTTGCAAAAAGTTGTAATTTAAAAACAAAGACCGATAAAGTAGATGCTAAAATGATTGCTGAATTTGGGATAGAAAAAAATTTGACAGGAACTGATTTGTGGGTACCACCAAGCGAAGATTTTAAAATAATACGTGATTTGGCACGTGAACACACAAGTCTTAAAAAAGCACAAACGATAGCAAAGCTACAGTTCCATGCACTTAAACATGCTCATTCGGCTTATGAAAATGTAGTTGAACTTAAGGAACAACAGATTTCTTTTTATGAAGAACAATTTAAAACTGTAGAGAAAGAAATTCGTAAACTGGTAAAGTCTGACAACAAACTTTATTCAAAAATTGAAAAAATTGAAACAGTAAAAGGACTTGGTTTTATTACTATAATAAAGGTATTAACAGAAACAAATGGTTTTCTTTTATTCAAAAGTATTCGCCAGTTAGTAAGTTATGCAGGACTTGATGTTATTGAAAAAGAATCTGGGAAATATAAAGGAAAAACTAAAATATCTAAAAAAGGAAATGCCAGGATAAGATCTGCTTTATATATGCCGGCTATGTCTGCAATACAAAGTAATAAAACATTAAAAACATTTTATGAAAGAGTAAATGAAGGAAGAATAATAAAAAAACAAGGTCTTGTTGCAGTAATGAGAAAACTATTAATTTTAATATATACACTATGGAAAAAAGATGAAGAATACATTGAAAATTATCAAATGACATAATTGTCTCCGGGTAATGATGAAGACTAAGCCTTCTTTCTGCTCTTTTGCAAAGCAAAAGGCGGAGAAAAAATCTCCGCCGGTAGATAGACTCCGGTTCAACGAATCGACTGAAGCCTTCTTTCTGCCCGGCTAAGATAAAAAAAGAAAAATTGATAAAAAATCATAAAATAAATTTGGAATTTATCACAACTGTTAGGTCTGATTAATAAAAAACAGTATAATTTATTTCTTCTCAAATTTTTTTATTGCGAATACCGAAAGTTTAAAGCTTATCCAAATCAGGACAGGCCAAACAATTAACCAAATTATTTCTGTTAAATACATAATATTATCATTTAGTAAATATGAATATCTTCATTCATTTCATCTGCATCAATCTTTTTATTATTCATTAACCTCCACGTATACCAAATATAAGCAATAACAAATGGTACCATTAAAGAAACATAAGCCATAACTTTAAGCGTATATTTACTCGATGATGCATTTTCAATGGTAAGTGAACTTTGCAAATCAAATGTTGATGGATAAAATGCTGTATTATTAAATCCTGCTAATAAAAATAAAGCTAAAACAGTCATAATTGTTCCCGCTCCGGCAACCCAAATACCTTTTGTGCAAATTGTGAATATCGATTTGCCAATTCCAAGTAAAACTAAAACAACTCCCAATAAGAATATAATCAATACCATTGGCATTTGTAAAAAGTTATGCAGATACTTATAGGATTCGTATGAAACTTTTTTACTTACAGGATCATAAGCAAAACCATCGACAAACATTAACCATATTACAAAAACCAAAAAGAATACAAGAAAAGGGATTGCATTATAAATCAACTGTTTTTTTGATCTGCTAAAGATATTTTCATTATCAATATTATTCATAAAATAGAGGATAGCAAGAACTCTGGCCAGAAAGAATATAGCTAATCCTAATGAAAGATTATGTAGATTTAACGCTAACTCCAACCCCCTTGCAGCACCTTCCCATTTTGAGAAATTCATTTCATTTACCGAGAATTCAGAACCTGTAAAAAATGTAGCCACAGCTATTCCCAATAAGATTGTTCCCAGTACTCCGTTTATAAAAAGAAAAACCTCGTATGTTTTTACTCCTAAAAAATTATTTGGCTTTGATCTGAATTCATAAGAGACAGCCTGAATAATAAATGCAAAAAGGATTAACATCCAAACCCAGTATGCTCCTCCAAAACTTGTGGCATAAAACAATGGAAAAGATGCAAAAAATGCTCCGCCAAATGTTACCAGAGTACTAAATGTAAATTCCCATTTTCGGCCTAAAGAGTTTACAATAAGACGACGTTCCATGTCTGTTTTTCCTAAAGTATAAATCAGTGTTTGACCACCCTGAACAAAAAGCAAGAAAACCAATATAGCCCCTAATAGTGATATAATTACCCACCAATATTGCTGTAATACTAAATGTGATAAACTTTCAAACATTTTAATGTCCTCCTTCTTTAGGTCCGATTTTTATTTGCTTAAACATTATCTTCAGTTCAGCAATTAGTAATGCTGTAAATACAAGAGTAAACAACCAGAAAGTTATTTGAACAGCACTTGCATCAATCTGTGAAACTGAAGCAACAGTAGGTAA
>JAUVLS010000282.1 GCA_030600625.1 Bacteroidales bacterium | reverse complement strand
ACGAAAACCTAAATGGATTACCAATCGCCCGGTAGATAATAACTATTATATTGGAATCGGGAAATCAAGTAAAATTGAATCTAATACAGATTATATTCAAATAGCTAAAAACAATGCATTGGCAGATATCATTTCCGAAATTTCAGTTAAAATATCGAGCAATTCGATTCTAAGCCAGTTTGAAGATAATTCAGGATATAAAGAAACTTATGAGGCTCAAATAAAAATGGCGGCAAAAGATGATATCGAAGGATATGAGATAGTTGATTCGTGGGAAGATAAAGAAGAATATTGGGTTTATTACAGATTATCAAAAGCCGATTATCAAAGAAAAAAGCGGGAAAGATTAGATAGAGCTAAAAGTCTATCAAAGGACTTTTATGAAAAAGCACAGGAAGCAGAAAAAGAATACGATATTAATAATGCGTTAATTTATTACGTGAAAGCTTTTGATGCAATAAAAAAACATATCGGTGAAGATTTATCGGTATTCACTTTGGATGGCAAAATCTATCTTGACAATGCTGTTTATCAGTCCATTCAGGGCATTTTTAGCAGAATACGTATTGTTCCTGAAAAAGAGGTTTACACATTACAAGCGCTATCTTCCAACAATGAACCTGTTTATGTTAAAGTTAAACTAAAGACTGATTTGGAAACACAAAACATTTCTAATTTACCTATTACATTTTCGTTCCCTGATTTAAGCATAAATGAAACAGAAAATGTTATTTCTTTGAATAATGGAAAAACTGAATGTACTATAGCCAATATGGCTCCCAAAGGAAGAACCCAAGTTGTTAAAGCAGAACTGAATACAGATATTTATTTTGGAGAAGATGCTCCAGGGAACCTGTTAAAGAACTTATTTAATGAAAGAGGAAATAAGCCTTATGGCAATTTAAATATTGTAGTTAAAGAAATATTTGCTTATCTTGAGTCGCAAGAAATATTTCTTGGCAATATCAACTCAAATCAACCAATAACAAAATTATTTAAAGAAGAATTATCGGAAAACTTTTTCTCGTTTACAAATGATAAAGAAAATGCTGATGTTTTTATTAGAATAAATTCTGAAGTAGTTAAAGGGACAAAACTTGATAAGCATAATTTACACACAGCATTTTTGAATTGTAATATTTCTATCACCAATGCAAATTCTGAAATGGAAATTTATAATGATGGAATAAATAATGTAAAAGGAATAAAATCAGGGAGTTTTGAAATAGCAGCCCAGGATGCAATTTCAAAGGCAGAATTAAAAATTAAAAATGAACTAATACCAAATATCAGGAAAATAAATTTATAAGATTAAATTACAATTAATTATTAAATTCTAAAATTCGAAATTATGAAAACAAAAATTTACAAACCATTAGGTTTACTGTTAGCAGGTGCTGTTATTTTTGGAAGCACATTTACGAGCTGTAAATCAAAAGAAGATGTTTCTAATGTTAAAAATGAAACTTTAATTGAGGTTTACTGTTCAGGTCCTGACTACAGAAGTGATAATAACAACTTCCGTGCAAACTCTATTGGCGAAAGCTCTGACCAGGTAACTGCGCGTAAAAAAGCTATGAGTAATGTAAAAGCTGATTTAGCCGGTTTAATACAAACAGTTATTAAAGGAACTACAGACAACTATGTAAATTCAAGAGAATTTAACAATGTTGAAGAAGTGGAAGAAAGATTTGAGTCTTTAACCCGCGAAGTTTTAAATCAACAATTAAACAACATCAAAGTAATTTGCGAAAAGCAAACCATTACAAAAGAAGGTCGTTACAAAACCTATGTAGCTATTGAAATGAGTGTTGATGCTTTAGAAGAAGCTTTAAATAACAAACTTTCCAGAGATCAACGTTTAAAAATTGATTACGATTACGAAAAGTATAAAGAAACTTTCGATAAAGAAATGGAAAAACTTGAAAATAGCGGATACTAAAAAATAGTACTCATTAAAATATAGAGGGAGCTTTTGCTCCCTTTTTTTTATGTTTCATGTAATATTTGAGAATCCTATCATAATTACTAATTTTGCACCTTGATAATATAATTTTACTATAATGATATCCACCGAACAATTAAAAGATCTTGAAAAGCGCCAGGAAGCGCTGAGGAGGCATCTTTGACATCGAAAATAAATTAATTCGAATAGAAGAAGAAGAAGAAAAAACCCAGGAACCAGCCTTTTGGGACAATCCACAGAAAGCAGAAAAACAGTTAAAACTTATTTCAAGATTAAAAGAATGGACCTATTCTTTTAAGGAAATTGAAACACAGATTGAGGAACTTATAATTGCTATCGATTTCTTTAAAGAAGGAGAAATTGAAGAATCTGAAGTTGAGAGCCAATACGCTAAAACACTTGATTTAATCGAAAATCTGGAACTTAAAAACATGCTTCGAAACGATGAAGATAGTTTAGGAGCATATTTACAAATAAATCCAGGTGCCGGGGGAACAGAAAGTCACGATTGGGCAGAAATGCTTATGCGTATGTATATTCGCTGGGGCGAACGAAACAATTATAAAGTTAAAGAAGTAAATTATCAAGCTGGCGATACTGCAGGGATAAAGACTGTAACTTTAGAATTTGTTGGTGAATTTGCTTACGGATATTTAAAAAGCGAAAACGGTGTTCATCGATTGGTTCGTTTATCTCCATTTGATTCAGCCAACAGGCGACATACATCTTTTGCATCTGTTTTTGTATCTCCGGTTGTCGACGAGACCATTGAAATTAACATAAATCCTGCTGATATTACATGGGATACATTTCGTTCGAGTGGTGCCGGAGGACAACATGTAAATAAAGTAGAAA